>PUPG01000074.1 GCA_003553005.1 Bacteroidales bacterium | reverse complement strand
CTTTTCCTGTTTGTGCATCACCTCTTTTGCGCGGTGGTGTCCGGACGGCTTCACTAACCCACAACGAATACAGCATGGAAGGTACCGGCAGAGGATACATCAGCTTTTCCAAGTCGTGGCACTTCAGCCCGCAGGAAGAAATGCTTGAAGTGCAAAAAAAGAAAAATAACCTGGTGATTGGCATCCCCGTAGAAACCACTCCTGATGAAAACCGGATTGCGCTCTGCCCGGAGGCGGCCTCGCTGCTCACCCGTAACGGACACACCATCCTTTTTGAATCAAAAGCCGGCGAAAGTGCTTTTTTCTATGATGAGGAATACCGCGAAGCCGGATGCGAGATCGTGTATTCAGCAAAAGAAGTGTTTAAGGCTGATATTTTGTTGAAGGTGTCGCCGCTTACCGACAAGGAACTTGACTATGTGCGGCAGGGACAGGTGTTGTTTTCCACCGTGGCCCTGCCCATGCAAAAAGAGGAATATTTCCGCAAGTTGATGGCCAAAAAAGTCACGGCCATTGCATTTGAATACATTAAGGACAAGGCCAATACCTTTCCGCTTGTGCGCAGCATGAGTGAAATAGCCGGAAATACGGCAATATTGATCGCCTCCAAATACCTTAGCGACAGATCTTATGGCACAGGCCGCATGTTTGGGGGCTTGTCCGGCATCACTCCCACCGAAGTAGTGATCATTGGTGCCGGCACGGTTGGTGAATATGCCGTACGTGCCGCCATGGGGCTTGGTGCCATCGTCAAGGTGTTCGACTCATCAGTATATAAACTCCGCCGGATGCAGAACAACCTCAGCACCCGGGTCTATACCTCCATCATTCAGCCAAAAGTGCTGGCCAAGGCATTGAAAACCGCAGATGTGGCCATCGGTGCCGTGCACTCCTCCTGGGGCCGTACACCGGTTATCGTGAATGACGAGATGGTCAGCGCCATGAAAAAAGGGAGCGTCATCGTGGATGTAAGCATCGACCAGGGTGGATGTTTTGAAACCAGCACGATCACAACCCATTCTGAACCGGTTTTCAAAAAATTTGGCGTGACGCACTACTGTGTCCCGAACATTGCCAGCAGCGTGCCCAATACGGCTTCTTACGCGTTCAGCAATTTCTTTGCGCCGGTGTTGCTTAACATCGGGGAGGAGGGAGGTGCTGAAAACATGCTCAAACGCGATCCCGGCGTGCGACAGGGCGTATATTTGTTCAACGGCACCGTAACCAACCAGTATATCGGTGAATTTTTTCGTCTTCCTTACCAGGATATCGACTTGCTGATGGCTGCATTTTAACCTGGCTACCTTGCAGGTAAAAGCTGATGGATGTCTCGCCTGCTGCCTGCTGGCCATGGGAATGCTGCTGGCCGATGAAAGGATACGAAAAAAGCCCGCCTCTGATCGAAGCGGGCTTCCGTGACTTGGCTGGGGCTCGAACCCAGGACCCCATCCTTAAAAGGGACGTGCTCTACCAGCTGAGCTACCAAGTCATCCCTGCAAAGGATACAGGCTTGTGGACCTGTTTTTGCGGTTGCAAAGATAAGTCCAAAATTGGAAATAGCAAAAAAAGCAGCTATTTTTTTATGAATAAGGCCAAAAAACACTATTTCAGGACCGGATGCCGCTCAAAATGGGACTGTGGGTCAAAAAGATGGCGATAGGTGATCAGGGTGAACCTTCTTTTGGCCTGGATGTGTTCCACGATCCGGATCATCTTCGGATTGAAATCGCCGAGCCAGGTGATATACATTGACTGGTAGAAGTTTCTCCTGGCGGTGATTTGCTTCACCGACATGATCAGCGCACTTTCCAGTCCGCGATGCTGGTACTCCGGAACGATTCCGAACACCAGGCCGTATATGGTGCGGCATTTGCCCCGCCAGCGGTGGTACAGGAACTTGAATTTGCCCCAAAGGTCCAGTTTGCCATTGACATATCGGAACAATTCATTCAACTCTGGTATGCCGATGAAAAAAGCCACCGGTTTGCCATCGTGATAACCGAAAACCACCAACTCTTCATCGATCACTGCCTTCATCGACTGGAAGGTCTGCAGCGCCTGCTGCATGGTCATTGGCGCAAAATGTTTGTGTGCTGCCCCCCAGGCGCTGTTATATATGGTCCTGAAGTCTTCTGCATATTTTTCAATGTGCTTGACCTTCATGTGTTCAAAATGATAGCCCTGGGTCTCCGTAAGCCGCTGAAACTTTTTCTCCAGGATGGCCGGCAACTGCGTTTCGGTGCTGATGTGGTATACGTATTGTTCATAATAGTTTTTGAACCCGTAAGCTTCGAAAAGTCGCCGGTAATATGGCGGTTGGTAGTTCATCAGGTAGGGCGGCCGCCATTGGTGACCATCGACCAGCAGCCCCCAGAACCGTTCTTTTTCACCAAAGTTGATCGGACCATCCATGGCTTCCATTCCGCGTGCCATAAGCCATTCTTTGCAAGTGTCAAACAACAGAAATGCGGCTTTTTCGTCATCCGTGCATTCGAAAAAGCCCATCCCCCCGGTGGACTGCTTTTCCTTGTCTGAACGGTTGTGGTCGACAAATGCGGCTACGCGCCCCAACAGCTTGCCTTGCTCATCCCTCAACACCCACCGCATAGCTTCTCCGTTTGCGTAACGGCTATTTGCCGAGGGATCAAAAACGGCTTCCACGTCCTTTTCCAGGTGCGGTATCCAGTTGGGGTCGCCGGCATATATCTTGCGCGGCACGCGGTGAAAATCCCTGACTGTCCTGCTGTCGCTTACTTCGATGAGTTGCATGGGGAAATGTCCAAAAGTCGAATTGTCTAAATGTCTAAAAGTCTCCGGATGCCGAATGGTCAAAAGCCACATTGGCCATTTGCCTGCAAGCAAAAATAATGAATTTGCTTATCTTTATGCCCCGTTGATTCGGCCATTGGCTAACATTGACACATTTTGCCATGAATTAACAGGAAGCCTTTACGCCAAGGAGTTGTCATACAGGGAGGTGATTATTGATCGCTGGCAGCGGAACGCCCTGCAAGGGCAGTTTATTTCAGCCCAGGGCAACGCCCTGGGTGAAAAGAGGCACCCCCCCGCGAG
>PUPG01000198.1 GCA_003553005.1 Bacteroidales bacterium | reverse complement strand
CGTACTATGTTGGGTTCCACGCACACAGTGCAGCCGATGAAGGCTGGATATACCTGGATGACTTTAGCATGATGCGCAACTACGACAAGGACGTTTCCCTGGATGCCATCGAAGTGCTGGCAGAACCTTGCGAGTTTACGGAAGAAACACCCATTCGCATCACTGTAAGAAATTCAGGAAATGAGGCGTTTGACCACCCCATGACCATTGATTACGAGGTGGTGGATCCAGATGGCAACCTGCTTTCTGAAGGTGAACACGTCATCGATCAGTTCATGGCCGTGGGACAGACGGAAACATACGAATCAGTGGCAGACCTCAGGCATTATGGGGAATACGTGATTAACGCCTCAGTCAGTCTGCCCGAAGATGTAAATGAACCCGAAACAGGCAACAACGAGCTCTCCAAGTCCTTCTTCAGCACGCTGATGGACCCTGAAGCAAACGATGTGTGGGTGACCTTTGAAAAATATGACAACCTGGAAGAAACCGACTGGACGGTGCACGATCTCAACCAGGACGGTGCTACCTGGGATCTTGGCGTGAACTTCAGCAATTATGCCTATTCGGGTAATCGCGTCATGTACTACACATTCAGCGAGGATAACCCTGCCGACGATTGGCTGTTCTCAAGCTGCGCCAGGCTTAAGGCCGACACAGTTTATGTGGCAAGCTATTTTTACAGGGTCTACGACGCCGACTATCCCGAAAAAATGACATTCGGAATCAGCAACACCCCGCACCCTGATGACATCCATGAAGTACTGGATGTCAAAGAAGAGATCATCAATTACCATTACAGAAAGGCCAGCTATGCATTTACCGTGGAAGAGGACGGATTGTATTACTTTGGCTTCCACGCCCAAAGCGATCCGCACCAACGATTTATCTTCATGGACGACTTTTCGCTGAATAAAGCATTGGAAACAGACGCAGCAGTTCATGCTATTGCTACAAACACGCATCCGTGCGACTTCAGCCACGAAACGCCAATGCAGGCAATCATAAAAAACCTGGGCAATGTAACCTTGCCGGCAGGAGAAATGGACATGGCGATCACCCATGATGGAGAAACCCAGGAAGTCACCCTGTCCACCCCGGAAATTCCTGTGCTTGGCTATGATACGCTGGACTTTGAGCTGGACATTAGCCAGTATGGACGGCATACCCTGCAGTACCAGCTGCTGGTCGATGGGGATGAAGACACCGGCAACAGCCAGGGAAGCATCAACTTCCACGGCGTTCGCAAAGACCTCAGTGGGCCAGGATTGTATTTCAAACAGGATTTTGAATCCGTTTTTGCCCTGCGGGAGATTGGCTGGACGATCCACAACGAAAATCAGGATGGGCGCTATTGGGGGCTCCGTGTGGATGACCCAGGGCTTGCACACAGTGGCAGCAATTACATCGTATACTTTATGGGAGATCAATCCGGACCTTCCGATGACTGGGCCATTAGTGGATGTTATACGCTCGAGGGCGCCAGGAAGTACAAGGCGGCTTTTTATAATCAGCTGGGCTCCGGCTCGCATAGCCTGCGCATCGCTGCAGGCACCCAACCCACGGCGGATCATATGGAAGAAGTAATCTGGGAGGAAACCGGGATGACAGACAATGTGTATGAAGGTTATCACCCCGTTGGAGATGTGTTTGAAGCATGGGAAAGCGGAACCTATTACTTCGGCATTCATCAGTTCAGTCCGATGGGTGCTGGTTCTTCGATTGCCGATGATTTTATGGTCATCGCACAGCCGGACATCCTTCCCGTCGACTATGATGAACTGGATGCAGGCGATGTCGTCGTGCTGGAAGCCATCGGAAGCGATGCCTTGCAATGGTTTGCCGATGAAGAATTAACCGAGCATTTGGGCGATGGAACCACCCTGGAATATGCCATTGCGGAGCAGGGGTATATCGACATCTATGCGGCTGAAAACGTGTATGGCATCAAAGGACCTGCGGATGTCATCACCCTTGAAGTCGCCGTGGGTACAGATGACCTGGTTGGCCCGGACACGATGAGAATATACCCCAACCCCGCAAGCACCATGATCCGTATCGAACTGGGAGACCAACCCTCAGATGAGGTCACCGTGACCATCCGGAACATCATGGGGGATGCCCTGAAAACAACAGTGCATCAAACAATGGACGACATCCGCCTGAACGTGTCAGATCTGCCTGCCGGCAGTTATTTCGTGACAGTCAGGGGAAAGAACCACCATTGGACGGGCAGGTTTATCAAAAGCCAATAAGATAATTTATTCATATCTTTGAAAAGCAAATGTTTCACCAAAGAACCCATAATTATGCGCCTGAACAAACTGCCATTGATCATCATCATTTTCAGCATGAGTATCCTGGTTAGCTGCCAGCAAGTGGACACCGAATACCAGGAACAAATCCAGGAACGCCTGGATCAATATGAAGAGGTGGTTCTGACCACCGACCTGACCTGGCTAAGTGACCAGGAAAGAGAAATGATCCCCATGCTCATCGCCGCAGCCGAGGTGATTGACGAGATTTTCTGGATCCAGTCTTACGGGAACAAGGAACAACTGAAAGAATACATGGAGGACCCGTATGCCTGGGAGTATGCCCTGATCAATTATGGGCCCTGGGGAAGACTGGAGGGACACACGGCATTTTACCGCGGATTTGATGACAAGCCCTTAGGAGCCAACTTTTATCCTGCTGACATGGAAAGGGAAGAGTTCAATGATTGGGATGATCCCGACAAGCGCAGCCCATTTACCATGATCCGCCGCACCGCGGATGGCAATCTCGTATCCATCCCTTATGCAGATGCTTTTGCAGAGCAGAATGAGGAAATTGACCAGCTGCTTCAGCAAGCGGCCAGTCTCGCCGAAAACGATGGCCTTGAAAGCTACCTGCGTCTGCTCGGACATGCCCTGAAAAATGACGACTACAAGGAAGCCGACAGGGCCTGGATGGAGATGAAAGACAACAATATAGACTTTGTGGCGCGCCCCTTCGACACCGGTGAGGACCGCAAGTTTGGCCACAAAAAGGCACACAGCGCCTACCTGGTCATTAAAGACCACGAATGGAGCAGCAAGCTTGAGCATTTTGCGGACATGATCCCCGATTTGCAACAGCGCTTACCAGTGGATGCACAATACAAGCAAGACAGGCCAGGCGATGACTCAGAAATATTTGTTTATGATGCCATCTATTACGGCGGCCACTGCAATGCCGGCCCAAAAATCATTGCCCTGCATCTGCCGCACGATCCTGATGTGACGGAAGAAACCGGAACGCGCAGCATGCAGCTAAGAAACGTGATGGAGGCCAAATACGAAAGCATCCTGGAGCCCATAGCCGACATGGTCATCCACGAAGACCAGCGTGAATACGTGAGCTTTGATGCGTTCTTCCACCTGACTGCATTCCATGAAATTGCTGGAGGTCTGGGAATCTCACGTACGATTGATGGCAGTGGATCGGTCAGGGATGCCCTGCGTGAGTATTATGGCGTGATTGACGCCACCAACACCGACCTGATGGCGCTTTTCATGATCAACCAGCTATATGAGATGGGCGAGTTTACCGAACAGCAAATGAAAGAGGCCTATGTCACCTCATTTGCAAGCATATTGCGCTCGAGCCGTTTCGGAGATGCAGGTGCCCATGGCACAGCCGGCATGATGCGCTTCAACTTCTTTGCCCGGGAGGAGGCCTTCCAGCGTGACCCGGATACCAATACCTACAAGGTAGATTTTGAGAAAATCAATGAGGCTGTCACAAAAATGGTGGAAAAGCTGATTGTCCTCCAGGGTGATGGCGACTACCAGGCAGCCAGGGAAATGATTCAGCGGGATGGCGGCATGACCGAAACCCTGCAGGGTGATATTGACCGCATCAATCGCGAAGATATCCCGGTGGACGTGTATTTCCGCCAGGGGCTCGACCAGCTGCATCTGAATTAAAGCATGAAATTTAAAGAAACGGAAAGGATAGGCTTTTCCATCTGTGAATCTACCTTATGCATCATGCATTTCCTTTAATAGAAATAGCTCGTTTTTTGGGGACGGTATTATGCATAAGGTAGTTTGCCCCCTAAGCGTGCTGGGGTTTACGATCAACGACCAGCAAAGTCCAGGTCAGATAACATCCCGGCCACTTTTTTATCAATGGGGAAGGTAAAGACCGCTTCCGAAACTTCTTGCAAGGGGACCCAGCGGCAACGCATGGCCCCTTCTTTTTTTTCACTGAAGTCGAACGGCCGGTTTGATACATCGAGTGAATCCGGTTCCGGCAATGCGATCCGGTAGTATATGCTGATCAGCTGACGTCCCTCCACAAAGCGGGCCCCCTGGAAAAAATCAGTGGTATACACATGCTCCAGGACATCCACATCCTGGCCAAGTTCTTCCATACATTCACGCCGCAGGCAAGCCCTGGTGCCTTCACCATACTCCATCCCCCCACCGGGAAGTTTGGTCATCAGCGTATCAAACCAATATTCATCACACACCAGCAAATGACCTTGATGAATGGCAATGCCATAGACCCTGATAATAAACGGTTGTTGCTTTAATGTCATAATCTTCTTCTTACTTCTTACTTCCTACTTCCTACTTCTTACTTCAAACCTCCCTCACAGCCACAGTCATCTCCCGCTTCCCTGGCGGCCCCTCCGGATGCGAAACCACAAAACCAGCCGCCTTCATCGCCCTTTTCACGCTGCCTTTGGCGCAATAAGTGGTTAATACGGCTTCGGGCAGCATGGCTGCATATAGCTTGTTAAACACCTCCACACTCCACATTTCCGGCTGATACTGTGGGGCAAAAGCATCGTGATACACCACGTGATAACGGTTAGGAGGCAATACAGCCTCCTGCAGCGTCCTGCGATGCTTAAGAAAGGTAAATCCAGCATCTATCCGGTTATTAACGAGGTCAGCAGACTGGTGCATCCGGGCAAATGCATCGGCATAACGGCCATTTTTGACCAGTTGTGGCAAGTTAAGGGCCTCCCACTCTGCCTGTGACAATGGAAAAGGTTCCAGGGTCTCATAGGCCACATCCAGTCCCCTCTCCATTGCCCTGGCTAATGTCAGCAACGCATTGAGCCCGGTCCCAAAACCAACTTCAAGCACCCGGATCAGCCCCTTTTTTGAGGCCACCTGGTCAAGTCCGGCTTGGATAAAGACATGCCGGGACTCCTGAAGCGCACCATGCGTTGAATGATAATGCTCTCCCAGTTCTGGCAAATACAGGGTATGTGAACCATCTCCCGTGATGGCGCTATGTCGGTTGCAGAATGTTTTCAAAAAAGAAATTTTTCTTCAAAATTAAACAAATTGCAGCTTCCGGGCATTATATAGCTATCGATAGGATATCGCCAAACCCAAAACAAGTTTAAATACGAATTAATCTACACCATCATGAGCACCATCAAAAGCTGGCTGGCGCAATCGCGTGCCAATTTCCTCCTTCTTGCCGTATTTCTTGTGGCCATCGGACTGGCTTATGCGGCCCTCCACCAACCGGAAACCTTTTACTGGCCCATTGCCCTGCTTATCCTGGTGGGCACCATTTCAGCACACATATCGGTTAACCTGTTCAATGAACTGTCGGATTACCAGACAAAAATTGACTTTCAGACCAAAAGAACACCATTTAGCGGTGGCAGCGGCATGCTTCCGGGCGGCAAGACCAAGCCTGGACAGGTGCGTGCGGCAGCCATTGGCACTTTGCTGATATCGGTAGCGATTGGACTCTTTTTTGTCATCATCGCACACTGGAGCATCCTGGTTATCGCCCTTATAGGCGGCATCGCCATCGTCTATTATACCAGTCACCTTGCGCGCATGCTCCTGGGTGAATTTTTTGCCGGTCTTGCATTGGGCTCACTGGTGGTCATCGGATCATACATCGCCATGAATGCCACCCCGGTACAGTCTGTAGTAAACATCGTACCCCTGGAGGTCTGGCTCGTAGCCATACCCCCGGGAATACTCACCTTTCTGCTGTTGTTGCTGAACGAATTTCCGGACACGGAAGCTGACCGCGCTGGCGGCCGCAAACACCTGGTGATCAAGTTTGGTAAAAAGACTGCAGCAAAAATTTATGCTGCGGGAATCCTGTTAACCTACACCATCATCCTGATTCTGCCCATTGCGGGAGTTTCATCGTATTGGCTCTACCTGGCATTGCTGCCGCTTCCATTGGCACTCAAGGCATCACAAATAGCCCTCAGGCATAGTGAGGACAATGCCAAACTTTTGCCAGCGCAGGGGATGAATGTAATGGTGGTGCTGGCCACAGACCTGCTCATTGCCCTATCCGTGATCATCCAATTGTAATGATCAGGATAAGCAGCAAAGCAACAGCTTGCCCCTGAATGCACAAAAACTTTACCGATCCTGACCATTTGGGACCAGTCCCAGTGCAGCTACGTAATTGTAGTTTTCACCAACATATAAGATTCGCATTTGCAATCCGGCAGCTTCTGCCGCATGCTTCAGGCTCTCAGGATCGACAAAAAGCCAGGGAAACGGTTCCGAAACAATATTTTTGTAATGCAGCCGGTATTCCAATTCCCCATAATATTGATCACCCATCGGAATCCGGTATGACCCATCCGCATCCTCATACATGTACATCAGGTCGGTGGACTCGATGATGATCTCCCCGCCCGGCATAAGCATGCTGGCGGCGTGTTGCAGCAATTTGTACAAACCATCCAGCGTTCCTGCGATTCCCACGCCATTCATCAGGAAGAGTATGGTATCATAATGGTTGAATTGGATGTCAAAAAAATCTGCACAGTACACGTGTTTAACCCCACGCTTGCGCATGACCTCCGCAGCACCACGGGAAACATCCACGGCATCAACGGGCACCCCCCTCTTTTGCAATTCAAGTGCGTGGCTTCCAGCCCCGGCACCCACATCCATCACATGGCCGGCGGCCTGATTCATCATGGTCTTTTCCCACTCCGGCATTGCATCCCACGAACGAAAGAAGTAAGCAACCGGGAGGTCTTCCGGTTCAGCAATATTGGAATGCACCCGGATGACACCATCCCTGTTTCCTGCCATATAATCGCGAAACGCAATGCCAAAAACATCCATCTTGTTTAATTTGTCAGTGATATCAACGTATTGACTGTAATGTAACTTAACCTTGTGCTCCCGGGAAGAGCAGGCAGGCATCCCCATAGCTCAGAAAACGGTAAGGCTGCCTTAATGCATGGTCATAGATCCGTTTCCATGCCGGTCCCGTAAATGCTGCCACCAACAGCAGCAAGGTACTGCCCGGCTGGTGAAAGTTGGTCACCAGGGCATCAGTCATGGCAAAGCGATAACCCGGCACAATGATGAGCGCAGTTTCCCCTTCCAGGGTGTTTTTGCCACGTTTCTCCAGATAGGTGAGCAAAGCCTGCATAGCTTTTGAACGGTCAGGCTTTGTCCCTGTAAAAGTATAGGGTGTCCACTGCGGGAGATACAGGCCGTCACCCTGATCGAGGTTTGCGCCAGCATCCATGCTGGCGCCGATCCAATACAAGCTTTCCAGGGTGCGCATGCAGGTAGTGCCCACTGGAACAATGGGATGCGCATGGTGTGCAAGTTTCTGAATAAAAGCCTTGCTCACGGAAAACTGTTCACCGTGCATGCGGTGATCACCAATATGGTTTGCCGTAACCGGTTTGAAGGTACCGGCGCCCACATGCAAGGTAATATAATCCCGGTCAATGCCCTTTGCTTCAAGTGAAGTCAGCACACGACCAGTAAAATGCAGTCCGGCGGTAGGCGCAGCCACTGAGCCATCCTTCCTGGCAAAAATGGTTTGGTAGGTTGTCTTGTCCTGTTGCTCTGCCGGCCTGGTGATATAAGGAGGCAATGGGGTTTTCCCTACCATCTCAAGCACTGCTGCAAAGCTAAGGTGCCTGGGTTCCCAGCTGAAGTCAATCAGGTAACCGCCTTCTGAAGCTTGCACTTTGTTTGCCAGAAGGCGGAACTTGCCTCCGGGATGCTGGATAACAAGTGGTCCCTCCTTCCATTTTTTTGCATTACCCACAAGACAAAACCATCGGGATGGTGGTCCACTGGAAAGCGCCAGTCCCACATCGCGGAAGCTCCCCTCAGGGTGAAGGCAAAATAGCTCTATCCGCGCTCCGGTATCCTTAAAAAATTCCAATCGCGCTTGCACCACCCGGGTATTGTTGAATACGACCAGACTACCCGGATCCAGATACGAAGCCATGTCCCTGAACTCCGCATCCACAATCTTTTCATCGCGGTATACCAGCAGCCTGGATGCATCGCGATCATTTAACGGATAAGATGCGATCCGGTCAGCCGGCAGCTGATAGGTGTAGTCAGAGGCTCTGAGGCCTTTTACCTTGGGTATTTGATTATGCTTGGTCACTTGCAGGCAAAATGAGGGTGGGGGTTAAACTTTGGCGGCCAATGAATAGATGGTATTCCTATTGAAGGGATTCATGATGTGCTTTCCTTCGGGGGTGTATAAATCATCAATGATTTTCCGGTAGTGGCTTTGGATGGCGGGCCTGACAATCTTCATCGTACTGTTCATCAACCCATTGGCCTCAGAAAAGGGTTCAGCCAGGAAGCCCACGGCTGCGGGGAGCCACCTGGGCGGGAACATCCCACCAAACTCTCCTCCCGGCATAAAGCGGTCTATCTCTGTTTTCAACCTGTGCAAGACAGCCTGCTGGCCCTCCCTGGTGGTTGCATCGAGTGATTTTTTCCGGATGAAATCAGCCACGATGGCTTTATTGATCACGATCAGTCCTACCGTATAAGGATTTTGGTTATTATACAACATCACCTGGTCAAAGAAGGGCGATTTCTCTACCATGGCCTCTTCGATGCCTTCCGGACTGTATTTTTCACCATCGCTTCCGATCAACAGGCTCTTGGTGCGTCCAAGCACGTAAAGGTAGCCGTCTTTGTCCAGGTAACCCAGGTCACCTGTATGCAACCAACCGTCCTGTATAGTCTCCGCAGTGGCATTTTCATTTTTCCAGTATCCCATCATCACGTTATCGCCCCGCACAAGGATCTCTCCCTGCTCGCCAATGGGTTTTTCCGTACCGTCTTCCCCGCAGATTTTCAGATCGAGCCAGGGGACGACCTTTCCGGATGAACCCATTTTATGGTGTTCGGGTGTGTTGGATGAGATGATCGGGGAGGCCTCCGTAAGGCCATAGCCCTGGTACATCGGCATACCCAACGCGTAAAAAAACCGCTGCAGTTCAATATCCAGCAAGGCGCCGCCGCCAACGAAAAACTGCAGGCGATCGCCAAAGCCTTGCCTGACTTTGCTGAAAAGGATCTTATCGAACAGCCGGTACAGGGGACCGAGCAATTTGACGGCTCCAGTGGCTTTATCGTGGCCTGCCTTATTGTAGGCATAAGCTGTGGCCAGGCCGGCACGGAAAAGGACCTTGGCAATTGCCCCCTTTTCCTGCACGCCTTTTTCAATATTGGTCCGAAAGTTTTTGGCCAGGGCCGGCACGCTAAGCAGGAAGTGCGGTCGGACCTCTTTAATGCACACCGGAATGTTCCGGATGGTTTCATTCAGTGTTTTGCCAAGCTTCAGGGAGGCCAGGCTGGCTCCATTGCGGATCAGCGCATAGATGCCCACGGTGTGGGCAAAAGAATGATCCCACGGGAGAATATGCAGGGAAGCATATTCCGGTGGCACATCAAATATCGCGGAGGCCTGTTCCACATTGTGCAGATAGTTTTTATGGCTCAGCATGATGCCCTTTGGGTCAGCCGTCGTACCGGATGTGTAGCAAATATTGGCACAATCACCGGGCTTCAGTGTATTCAGGACATTTTCCACTTCTTGTTCCAGCGCATCCTGCTGCTGATCGCCGCGATGCCGGAGCTCTTCCAGGAAAATCACCTGTTTTGGCGTCTTATCCCGGATCAGCTGCGCCGCCTCGTCAGGCGGGTCCAGCAATATTACCGTTTCCAGCTCCGGTAAACGGTCAAGTAAACGAAAAACTTTATGTTGATGATGACCGGATACGATGGCTACCTTGCAGCCTGCATGTTGGAGGCGAAAATGCAGGTCTGCAGCCTCTTCGATCTTCACCGAGAGCGGTACGCATATCCCACCGCAGAAAAGTACAGCAAGCTCACTGATCACCCAGTCATTACGGCCTTCCGATATCAGGGCCACCCGGTCACCCTTGCCGACACCAAACTGAACCAGTCCCCGTGCAGTACGCCTGACCGCATCATAAGCCCTGGCATAAGTCATGCCCTCATAGGCCGTCTGCTTCTTTTCCCATAATAAAACCCTGTCTGGGAAGGCGTTCACACTGTGCTCAAAGAGGTGCGGTAAACTGGAATGTGTCATGCTTGATGCCCTGAGGTTTATATTGCAATATTGGCAAACCCTGGTGCTTGTACAAAAATCTGCCGAAAATATCCGCAAATAAACTAAATTTGCGTGTGTTTACCAAGCATTTTCTTGCAAGCCCCTGTCCAGCATGGCATTACCGGTAAACCTTGGATCATGCACAAATGACCCATTGCTTAAAAATATCACGAACCACATCAGTCTATGAAGGGAATGTTTCATCCGGTTTTTTTCTCTGTGCTCAAAAACTACAAAAAGAAGTTTTTTCTTTCTGATCTTTCTGCAGGCCTGATTGTAGGGATTGTGGCGCTCCCGCTTGCCATCGCTTTTGCCATAGCCTCTGGTGTGCCACCGGAAATGGGACTGATCACTGCGGTAATGGTAGGTTTTTTTGTCTCATTTCTCGGCGGATCGCGCGTGCAAATTGGCGGACCCTCGGGCGCCTTTATTGTGGTCATGTACGGCATCATGCAGCAATTCGGACTGCAGGGGGTAGTCATCGCCTCGATCATGGCGGGTCTGATGCTGCTGATCATGGGGATGTTACGCGCAGGCACCGTGATTCAATTCATGCCCTATCCCATCGTCGTGGGGTTCACCAGCGGCATAGCCCTGATCATTTTTACCACGCAAATCCAGGAGTTTTTTGGTTTACCCGGTAATGGTGTTCCGCCAGACCCCGTAGGCAAATGGGGTTACTATGTGGGTCACATCCAGGAGATGAATTACATGGCCGGGGCATTGGGCTTGCTGACCATCGCCATTACCATGCTATGGCCCCGTATTTACAGAAAGATACCCGGTTCACTGGTCTCTATCGTGATCATCACGGCCATTGTCCAATTCGCCAACCTGGAAGTGGAAACCATTGGCAGCAAATTCGGGCAGTTTTCAGCCTCTTTTGCATTTCCGGATTTTGGAGAAGTGGATTTCGCACTCATTCAACAACTCGCTGTTCCGGCGTTTACTTTGGCGGTACTCGGGTCAATCGAGTCCCTGCTCTCCGCCATTGTGGCTGACGGTGCCACAGGGTACCGGCATCGGCCCAACACCGAACTGATGGCGCAAGGTGTGGCCAACATCTTGTCGCCCCTCGCAGGGGGTATGGCCGGATCGGGCGCACTGGCAAAAACCATGGCCAATATCCGCAATGGAGGGAAAACGCCTTTGGCGGGCATGTTTCATGCACTGATTCTCCTGCTGTTCATGTTGTTTCTTGGGAAGCTCGCCATGATGATCCCGCTCACCGCCCTTGCCGGAATCCTCATCGTGGTGGCGTATAACATGAGTGAGTGGCGATCTTTCAGGAATATCATGAAAAGCTCCCGGGGTGAGGCTACGGTCCTGCTGACCACCTTCCTGCTTACTGTGTTCCTGGGACTCAACTTTGCCCTGCCTTTTGGCATCATCCTGGCCCTGATCCTCTTTGCAAACAGGGTCATGGAAACATCAGACATTGAGGTACTAAGACACGAGGTGGAGGATGAAAAATCGCACCTCACAGAGGGCTTTGAAACCCTCGAAATCCCGGAAGGTGTCGAGGTGTTTCAGATCAAAGGGCCTTTCTTCTTTGGCATCGCCAACAAGTTTGAAGAAGCTGAGCAGGAAATTCGCGAAATCCCCAAGGTCAGAATCCTGCGCATGCGCCGGGTTCCCTTTATTGACAGTACAGGGCTGAAAAACCTGCGAAACTTTGTGGAACGTTCTCAGAAACACCACACCGTGGTGATTCTTTCCGGTCCCACGGAAAAAGCCCGCAAGGCGATGAAAAACGAGGGATTGTATGATGAGATCGGCGAAGAGAACATCTGCGAAAACATCGAAGCATCCCTGGAACGAGCACGTAAAGTGCTTGCAGACAACAGCCACTAGAGCCACAAGGCACTGCACAAAGAGCTATGCCACTACCTTTGGCCCGAGATGTTAATGGGGTAATCAAAACCCATTAACCCCATAACTCCTTAACTCCTTAATTAACCAATAACAGATCAGCTCTCAGCAATCGTCTTTTCCACCATCCTCACGATGGTTTCTTCTTTTTTAATCGCCATCTCTTCCAGTTCGAGACCTTCTTTATGGATCTTTTCATAAAACGCCTTGTCCTCGAGGTCTGCCGCATTGATCTTCACGTTCAGGAAGGCACCTCTTATGGCCATTCTTGCGCATAGTGCACCAACGGCAGCATCGGAGGCCGAACTTTGCAAACCTTTCTCCGCCATGACCTCCATCACTTCCATGGACGCATAAGCCGTTTTCATCACGCGGAAAGGCACCTCGATGGCATATTTGGTCGCAGCCTGGATGGCTTGTTGCCGGGCCTTTTTATCCGCTTCCGTCTTCTTGGGCAATTTGAAGGCTTCCATGATGTGGTTGAAAGAACGGGTGTCCTCATCCACAAGGAATAGCAACTCCTCTTTCAGAGCCTGTCCTTTTTCCGCCCATTTGCTGTACTCTTCCCAATGATCGTCCCAACCACGTTTGTGTGACGACAGGTTGGCCACCATGGTGCCAAGCGATACACCCAGTGCACCCACATAGGCAGATACGGATCCACCGCCGGGAGCAGGAGATTCACTGGCCGTCTCGTCGGCAAACTGTTCAATGCTCATATTGGCCAGCTGCTTATCATCCGCATCGGCGATCATGTACTCGATGATTTTTTCTTTGGGATTGAATGGTTTGAGTTCATCCAGACCCATGGACTTGACGGCGATCTTGATCAGCTCTGATTCCGATACGCCCAGGCTTCTTTTCTGTTTTGCCAGGAAATATTTTCCAGCGTCGAGCATGGCCTTAAGCGGCACCAGGCCAACCAGCTCCGAGCCGGTAACACGCAGTCCGCGCTTATTGGCTTTGTCACTGACTTCATCAAATGCTTTATGCACCGGGGTTACACTGATATTGGTGAGGTTCATGGAGATCTGCGCGATGCCATACTCTTCAATGAACCAGCCAATGGCTTTCACCTCCTTCAATGTGCCGGGGATATGCACGGGGTCGCCTTTCTCATCTTTTACGATTTTGCCGGTCAGTGGATTTCCCTGGCGTTTGACGCGGCCTTTCTCGCGCACATCAAAAGCTACGGCGTTGGCACGACGTGTAGAAGTGGTGTTCAGGTTGATGTTGTATGCTACAAGGAAATCGCGGGCACCCACTGCCGTCACGCCAGCTGCAGCATTTAGTTTGTCTGGACCAAAGTCTGGTTTCCATTCGGGTGTGGTCACCTTCTCAGCCATTCCTTCATATTCGCCGCTGCGGCAGTTTGCCAGGTTCTTGCGTTCAGGTTTCAGGGCGGCATTTTCATAGCAATACACGGAAATGCCAAGCTCCTCCCCGATCCGCTTCGCCAGCTTGTGGGCATATTCCACGACCTCATCCATGGCAATGTTGGATACCGGCACGAGCGGACATACATCAGTCGCCCCCATACGCGGGTGCGCGCCCTGATGCTTGCGCATGT
>PUPG01000032.1 GCA_003553005.1 Bacteroidales bacterium | reverse complement strand
TTCAATCCCTGCCGAATCCGTGGCTGCCGGATCCGTGGCAAGCGCCCGGGCCGGGATGGATACAAGGAAAAAGGTGGCCACCAGAAACCATACTTGAGCAGCATGGCCAATGCTGTTAATTGTTATTCTCGCTAATAATTGACAAATATTCATTAAATTAATTGATATCGTGAAAGTTTCAATCTAAAGCATAAAGATAATAAAAAAACAGGCGCCTGTTCCGTCACTTCACACTATTTACACTGACCCGTCCTGATTTTTGTTTACAAAAAGTGTAAACCTATTTCAGGACGAGACATTTCTTCTTCATTCTTCATTCTTCATTCTTCATTCTTCATTTTTCATTTTTCACTTTTCCTGCTTACTGCCTACTGCCTACTAGTTATTTCTCTTCACCCTTTAAAATGGAAGCTCCAGGTTATCTGACTACCTTATCCCATCCTGTTCTGGAGAGATTGACGTAGATGACAATGGCTGCCACCGCAGCTACGCCCAGGTAAATAAAGGCCTGCGTGTAATCCCCAAAGATCACTCGGCCGATCCCGAAAAGGCTGAACAGCACCAGCACACACCCCGCGATGTAGTTCACAAACAACGCCTTATAGCCTTTGTCGCTGCGCACGTGGGGCATCTCCCGGGCCATGATTTTCCAACCAGGACCGCCCGGGTGCACTTTCTCATAAAAGCTTTTCAGGGTATTGACATCCGTTGGCCGGGTAAGATAGGTGACCACGAGCCACACCAGGGTCGACCAGGCCACGATGATGATCAGGGTGCTTTCATAGCTCAGGCCATAACGAAAAACAAGCAGGGGATAAATGGCATAGGGCGCAATCATGGCGGCGATCTCCGACCAGGCGTTGATGCGCCACCAGAACCAGCGCAGCAACAACACCAATCCGATGCCCCCGCTGCAGGCCAGGATAAAGCGCCAGGCATCGCTGATCATGTCAAATTGCGTGGTGACGATCAGGGAGAACAACATCAGGATCACGGTGGTGATGCGCGACACTTTTACGTAGTACCGCTCGCTGGCACCAGGCTTGATGAATGGCCTGAAGAGGTCATTGACAATGTAGGATGCACCCCATACGGTTTGTGAGGACATGGTAGACATGTAGGCTGAAAAGAAGGCAGCCAGCAGGAGGCCAAGCAATCCGGTGGGAAGCAGGTCGCGGATGACCATCACGTAGGTAGCGCCTTTGTCCGCCTCGTGCGGATACATCACCAGGGCCACCAGCGCCACAATGATCCAGGGCCAGGGCCGGATGGCAAAATGCGCCACCTGGAACCACAAGGTGGCCAAAAGGGAGTGCTTTTCATCTTTAGCGGACATCATGCGCTGGGCCACATAGCCACCGCCCCCCGGCTCAGCCCCGGGATACCAGCTGGCCCACCACTGCACGCCAAGGTAAGCCACCACGGCGACCACCCCCATCTGCAACATGGTCTGTCCATTTTCCACGGTGCTTTCTCCGGAAACGACCGGGAAAAACGCAAACACCCGGCCAGCATCAGCCAGCTGTGTTTGCAAGCCCGAAATGCCCCCCACGTGGTCCAGGGCAATGAAGGCCAGGATGATGCTCCCTCCCATCGCAATCACAAACTGGAAAGTGTCCGTGACCGTTACCCCCCAAAGGCCTGCCAGGGCAGAATACAGGGCCACGAAAGCCATCATCAGGCCCACCACCATCAAATGGGAAGAAAGTACCAGGCTACCAATGGTGATCTGAGCCACCCCAAACAAGGTCAGCTCCGGGAACATCACTTCCAGGATTTTGACCATCGCCAGGTTGACCCAGGCCATCACCACGGCATTCATGAAAATACCGATGTAGACGGCACGGAAGCCCCTCAGAAAACGTGCGGGCTTGCCTGAGTAGCGAATGGACACGAACTCGGCGTCCGTCATGATGTTTGCCCGCCGCCATAAGCGGGCAAAGAAAAATACCGTCAGCATCCCGCCAAAAAGCATGTTCCACCACAGCCAGTTGCCGCTGATCCCGCTTTCTGCGACCAGTTCCGTCACGGCCAGTGGCGTATCGGCAGCAAAAGTGGTTGCCACCATGCTGGTCCCAGCCACATACCAGGGCAGGTTGCGTCCCGACAGGAAAAACTCGCGCGTGTTTCTGCTGGCGCGCCGGCTCAGATACAAGCCGATGCCAATGCTGATGAGCAAAAAAGAGATGATCACAATCCAGTCAATCAAATGAAGATGCATGGTCGTATGATTTGGAAACGTCTGCATATCCTTGGCCAGAAACCAACAGGCATCAAATATAAAGATTGTTCTGCTCTAATCCCAATCAGAAAATCACGATATCCGAAGGTCTGGAAAAAAGGGAAGCAACCAGCAACACCCATGCAATAAAACCCATGCGTTTTGATTGTAGAGATAGAAAAATTTGAATATATTTGTTTTTTATCGCCTGTATTCACTTAAATAATCAAAAGATGCTACTCATGGAGATCAATATGCAGGAATTGCTGGATACAGCCGGCAACTTTTTAGCCATCTACGGCTTGCGTTTTATCGGTGCCGTGATTCTGCTCATCATTGGTTTATGGTTATCCGGCAAAGCCAGCCGGGTATTTTACCGGGTGATGGAAAAAAGGGAGGTTGACCCCTCGCTTCGCAGCTTTTTGCAAAGCATGGTGGGCATGCTGCTCAAAATCCTGGTGATCATCACCATCCTGACCCTGGTCGGGGTGCCGATGACCTCTTTCATTGCCATCCTGGGTGCTGCTGGTCTGGCTGTAGGCCTTGCGCTTTCCGGCACACTGCAAAACTTTGCCGGCGGAGTGCTCCTGCTGATCATCAAACCATTTAAAGTGGGGGATTTTATTGAAGCACAGGGGTTCATGGGAACCGTAAAAGACATCCAGGTTTTCCATACGGTACTGCAAACCATTGATAATGTAGTTGTTACTGTCCCTAACGGAGGATTAAGCACCGGAAGTGTAACAAACTATTCCATCAACCCTACGCGTCGTGGCCAGTGGGTATTCGGCATTGCTTACGGGGACAACGTGGAGACGGCAAAGCAGGCGATCAGGGAGGTGCTGGAAAATGATCCGCGCG
>PUPG01000174.1 GCA_003553005.1 Bacteroidales bacterium | reverse complement strand
TGCCAGGTTCTCCGCATCGTCATCACTGCAAGAAGCAAATAATCCAGCCATCAAATATATGACAGCCATATTCATCCATGTAAATCGCATTTTTTCAATTGTTAAAGGTTATAATAATTTTTTTTGACGCCACTTGCCAGACAATAAGCATGCCAACTAAAAAAACACAACCCAGACTGATTCTCTTACACCGATTTATACAGCTGAATATCTGCGTTTTATGCAGCCTGACCAATATTTTTTCTGGCGTCATGCTACCAATGTCGAATTGTTCGCATACGGACAGCTCTGTGCGGTGACGAACATGTTATTGGCTGTGATACCGAGATGATTATTATTTCTGAAATTGGGAAGCAGCATATTTTGTTAAGACTTTCACAAAAGGCGGAAAATCGTGTGGGAATAATTTTTTTATCCACGGGCATTTGCTATATTTGCGGTTTCCCTAATACCTGTAAACCTTTGATCAACACATCATAACTAATCACAGTATAAAATTAAAAGGAGTATTGTTATGCAAACCAAAAAGATCACATCGCAGCAGGCGATCGCACTGGAAGACAAACACGGTGCACATAACTATCACCCTTTACCGGTGGTTCTATCACGCGGAGAAGGCGTATTCGTCTGGGACGTTGAAGGAAAACGTTATTATGATTTTCTGTCAGCGTATTCAGCTGTAAACCAGGGCCACTGCCACCCAAAAATTGTGGAAGCACTCACTGATCAGGCCAGCAAACTGGCCCTGACCTCCCGTGCTTTTCACAATGACGTACTGGGTCAATTCGAAAAATACATCACAGAACTTTTTGGTTACGACAAGGTGTTGCCCATGAACACTGGTGCAGAGGCTGTGGAAACCGCCATCAAGCTCTGCCGCAAATGGGCGTACCAGAAAAAAGGTGTTCCGGAAAACCAGGCCAAGATCGTGGTGGTCGAGAATAACTTCCACGGCCGCACGACTACGATTGTATCATTTTCCAATGACCCGGATGGATACAGCGATTATGGTCCGTACACCCCTGGTTTCATCCGCATTCCTTACAACGACGTAGCCGCGCTGGAGGAAGCATTGAAAGACCCGAATGTGGCTGGCTTCCTTTTTGAACCCATCCAGGGCGAAGCCGGTGTTTTTGTCCCCGACTGCGGTTACCTGAAGAAAACCTATGACCTCTGCAAACAGCATAACGTGCTTTATATTGCAGATGAAGTACAGACAGGTATTGCCCGTACCGGGAAATTGCTCGCCTGCGACCACGAAAAGGTGCGTCCCGACGTGGTCATCCTTGGTAAAGCCATCAGTGGCGGAATGTACCCGGTATCAGCAGTGCTGGCCGACGACGATGTCATGCTGGTCATCAAACCCGGACAGCACGGGTCTACCTTCGGCGGAAACCCCGTTGCCGCAAGAGTAGCCACTGCAGCCCTCCAGGTTATCCAGGATGAGCAACTGGTGGAACGTGCAGAATACCTCGGCGAAATCCTGAGAAAAGAACTGCGCGCGATCAAATCAGACATGCTTACCCTGGTAAGGGGTAAGGGACTGCTGAACGCCATCGTAATCAAGCCCAAGGGCGGCAAGGAAGCCATCGATGTATGCCACAAAATGGCCGAACTTGGCCTGCTGGCCAAGCCCACCCATGGCGACAAGATCCGCTTCGCACCCCCACTGGTGATCACAGAAGAACAACTGATGGAGTGCGTAGACATCATCAGAAAAGCAATTGAATCATTTGAATAAGCCTTGCTTGATCAGCACAAGAGGGGCGATACACCAGGTGTCGCCCTTTTTTTATACCCCCCTTAACCTGCTGAACCCAGATCAAGAGCCGATTCAGCAGGGACCTTCCGACAACTGTCAAGCACACCACAAATTGCTTTCTTTTTGTTGAAGTTTGGGCGAGCGTTACTGGCGAACTCAAAATTATCTTGTACATTTACGTCGGACAAACAAGCATAAGCCATGAGCAACTATAAGCGACTCAGAAAAACGGATGACCGCATGATATTCGGCGTTTGCGGGGCGCTGGCGGAGTATTTCAATATAGATCCCACCCTGATGCGGATCCTATTTGTGATTCTTTTTTTCATGGGACTGATCGGTCTTCTCTTTTATATCATCCTGGCCATTGTAATCCCATCCCGATAAAAGCGCCGCGACAAAATCCCTGCATTTTATTATTTTTGTATACAGATTTAGCTATTTATATAACTTTGACCGACCATTCCCACAAACGGATACCATGACAGATTACTCAAAAAGCATTGCCAAACGTTACGATAGCCTTTCAAAAGAAGATTGTTGCCTCTCATGTGGTGGTGCATTTTCACTGACCGACATACAGCCGGGGCATACTTGCATTGACCTTGGCTGCGGCCGGGGTCATGATGTGCTGCGGATGGCACTATTGACCGGAGAAGCGGGCTTTGCCTATGGGGTCGATATTTCTGATGGGATGATGGAGACGGCGAAAGACCAGGCTGATAAGATGGGCATTGAGCAAATCGGATTTGTCAAGTCGCCATTGGAGGACATACACCTGGATGATGGCATCGCAGACGTGATCATTTCCAATTGCACCATCAACCATTCACTGAACCAGGCAAAGGTCTGGAAGGAAGTTGCCCGGCTTTTGAAGCCAGGAGGATATTTTGTGGTCAGCGACATCTACGCCATGGAAGAAGTGCCGGAATCATTCCGGAACAATCCGGAAATGGTGGCAGAATGCTGGGCAGGTGCCGAAACAAAAGAAACCTACCTGCGCCACATTGCCGAAGCTGGATTACAGGACATCGAAATCCTTGAAGAATCTGCTCCCTACGAAAAAGGCAAAATCAAGGTGGCCAGCTTTACCGTGAAAGGCAGGAAATAACCTCAGATCAAATAATAGCCCGATTACCACAACACGTATCGTTTTGATTTTTTACGCATAAACAGGATTCCAATGAAAAGCCTATTGAAAAAAGAAACCAGGGAAACAAAAAAGAAGCAAACCAGCCAGGCACAATGCTGTGCCAAAACCGCAGTTGCCCAGGCCGGCTGCCACGACTAAAACCCCATTCCTTACCTGCGCATGGAGCTTTCCAGGCATAACATTGTTTCGGCCATCAATGGAACCGGGCAATATGTCATCGTGAACATATTGTCAGGCCATGCCGATATCATCGACGAAGCGGAGTGGAAGGATCTGCAACAAAAGAAAGAAAACTACCCCGAAAGTTTCGTGGAGAAGGGCTATGTGGTTGACCCGGTCAAAGAGAAGCAACAATTTCAGATGGCCTACATAGACTTCCTCGAACGACGTGACCAGGAAGAAGTGCAAGTTTTTTTTGTCCCCACCTACCTTTGCAATTTCGACTGTTCCTACTGCTACCAGGCCCCATATCTGAGTGCCCCCGAACGCCTCACCAGGGAAGTCACCGATGCCTTTTTTCATTACCTGGACCAGCACGTGCGCAATCGGCGGCATTACATTACGCTTTTCGGCGGCGAGCCCCTTTTGCCTGGCAAGGCCTACCGCGACTCCATCGCATATTTCCTTGAACAGACAAAGACGCGCAACCTGGATCTGGCCGTGGTGACCAACGGCTACCACATCCGGGAATACCTGGATTTGTTGGCGGATGTCAGCATCCGGGAAATACAGGTTACACTGGATGGCACCGCGGAGATGCACGACCGCAGACGACGGCACAAACAGGAGGGCAAGAGTTTCGACCGCATTGTCGCTGCCATTGATGATGTACTGGCTGCGGGGATGCCCATAAACCTGCGCATGGTGGTCGACAAGGAAAACATTGACCATTTGCCGGACCTGGCACGGTTTGCGATCGATAAGGGCTGGACGGATTCGCCGCTGTTCAAGACACAGCTTGGCCGCAACTATGAATTGCACCACTGCCATGGCGGCACGGCCAAACTGTATTCGCGGCTTTCGCTCTATGAAGACCTGTACAAGCTCCTCAAAAAACACCCTGAAATCAAGGATTTTCACCGGCCGGCATTCAGCATTGCACGCTTCCTGATGGACAATGGCCGCCTTCCGGACCCCCTGTTTGATGCCTGTCCGGCCTGCAAAGGCGAGTGGGCCCTGGATTACCAGGGAAACATTTACAGCTGCACGGCTACGGTAGGTAAACCCGGTGAAGAACTGGGTACATTCTACCCGGAAATAGCCCATCATGATGAAAGAATCAAGGCCTGGCAAAAACGCGATGTGCGTGCGATTGAGGCTTGCCGTGACTGCAACCTGCAATTGGCTTGCGGTGGCGGATGTGGTGCTGTGGCAGGGAATCAGGAGGGAAATGTCCTTGCCCCGGACTGCCGGCCGGTAACAGAACTGGTTGGCCTGGGAGTTGCGCACTATTTTGCCCAGAATACACCCCGATGATCATCTGCTTTTTCACCCATTCATCTACGGGCCTTCACCGCCGCTCAACCTCCAACTTCAACCCTCAAACCAATTAACCCAACAATTTACCACATCACCAGGATCAATCACAAAACCCCGGTTATGCACAGAACGCAAAACACAGAACGCTGAACCCAAAACCCCAAACCCATTTAACCCCTTCCCCTTTTTTCTTATTTTTGCGACATGCAAGCTTTCAGCACATATGCATTTTTCACCAGGCGCACCCTGTGGCTCATAGCCATCGCCCTGGTGGTTTCGCTATCCGCATGCGATGACGACGAAGTGTGTGAAGAAGCCACCGCCAACAACCTGCGCGTCGGTTTTTATCCCGAAGGACAAGAAGGTGAGCCGTTCTGGACAACCATCGACTCCCTGATGGTACATAGCCTGGAAAAACCTGACGATCCCGTACATGACACCCTCTATGCAGTGTCAAGCCTGGAGTTGCCACTGAACATCCATGCGGACAGCTCTGCTTTTGTTTTTGATTTTTTTCACACGCAAGACACTTTATGGCTGCATTATGCGCGAGAAACACACCTGATATCGGTTGAATGCGGGTTTACTGTATTTTTTGACCTGCTTGATACTGATCATACCAACCACCACATTACAGGCCTTCACCTGGAAGTGCCTGAAGTAACAAACTCATTGGATGAGCATATTCAAATATTTGTTCCTGATACCATTCCTGGCAATTAGCCAGGTTGGGATAGCCGAAGCTGAAGAAGACAGCCTTTTCGTGCCATCGGTGCGGCTTGGGGTCGATGTGTCAGGTTTTGCCCGCCACCTGCTTGAGCCCGAAACCATCACCGGCGAAATTACGCTGGACCTGGAATGGCGTAAAAGCCATTTTTTGGTTGTCGAAGGTGGCCTGCTGCAAGTGGATGTGGAGAAGGAGACCCATATCTATGAGGCAGATGGCTACTTTATCCGCATCGGGGCTGATTTCAATATCCTGGAACGCAACCCCGACAACCCCAATGATGTCCTGCTGGCATCCCTGCGCTACGGGTACGGAAAACTGAATCACGAAGCGCCTTTTATCCTCATCCCAGACCCCTACTGGGGAGATCGCGAAACGGCCATCTCCTCTGAAAGCTACCGGGCCCACTGGCTGGAGGTCGGCCTTGGCCTGAAGACTGAAATGTGGCAGCACGTTTTCCTTGGCTGGAGCCTTCGCGGCAGGTTGATGCTGACCGACACCGCATCACCCGCCATGGACCCCTATTTCATCAGTGGCTTTGGCAAGTCAGGCAGCAACACAAGCCTTTCGCTTCATTACTATATCATGTACCGGATACCCCTGCGCTGAAAACGCGTATTCCATCCTCCCCCTGCTTTATGCTGCAGCATTTCCCCTTTTGCCCGACAAACTCAACCTGCCTTGTGTAGCCATGTTCATTTTTGCAAACGGCTACCCTGGTCCCGACACGCTTAACTTTTGTTAAACAAAAAATAATTCATAACTTGTACAACAAAACAGGCTCTTTATCTTATTGCTCATCAAAGATTTCGACATGGACAACGCCGAACAACCCATTGTACTGGCCACTACAGACTTTACGGAGATCAGTGATTTTGCCATTGATCATGCCGCGACCATGGCAAAAATCCTCAACGGGAAAGTGCTTTTGCTGCACGTGATTGATAAATATACCCGCAGGATGCTCAGGCATGCAGGCAAACCTGAAAGCCATATCAACGAAAAGCTGGAAAAGATCGGTGAAGGGATCAGGCAAAATTATGGCGTGGAGAGCATGGCCATTGTGAAGCAAGGAAAGATCTTCCAGACAATTGCAGATGTTGCCAGGGAACACGACGCCCTGCTGCACTTTCTCGGCACGCACGGCAAAAAAGGCATCCAGTGGATTGTGGGCAGTTTTGCCCTGAAGGTGGTGAAAAAATCACCGGTGCCCGTAGTGGTCATTCAAAAACCAGCCGGCAACATCAATTACAAGCACATTGTTTACCCGCTTGATCCCCTGCCGGGATCCAAGCAAAAGGTAAAATGGGCAAAAATCCTGCATCGTGCCGCCGGTTCGCATTTTGACATCTTTGTTGATCATTACGGCGATGGCCCTACAGACCGCAGGCTGAGGGCTGACCTGAAACAGATATGCGAGATCCTCGAGCACAACAACATCCCCCACGAAACCCATTTTGCCAAGCCCAGCGGATCGTTTGGACTCCAGGTGGTGGACTTTGCCAGGCACAGGAAGTCTGACGCCATCATGATCACATCTGACCCGGAAAAATTGACCTGCAATCCTTTCAATAAAGAAGAAGAAAGGGTGCTGTACAACAAAGAAAAGATCCCGGTGATGTTCATCAACTCCAAAAACCTGAGCTTGCTAATCGGTGGACCGTAATTTCAGGCCTGGTAATGATCAGGCCAACCATTCGTCACTGCTTTATCGCAGAATCATCATCATGCCGGAAACACACCGGCATTTTTTTTATATTTACCACCCCGAAGCAAATCAAAGAATGAAGGATTCAATGGAAAAGCAAGAAGCAAAGAAGCGGATTGAGCAACTGTCTAAGGCGATCAATGAGCACAATTACCGGTATTACGTGCTGGCAGATCCTGAAATCAGCGATTACGAATACGACATGCTGATGGAAGAGTTGCAGGAGCTGGAGAAAGCGCATCCGGAACTGGCAGGCAGGAACTCACCAACCCAGCGCGTAGGAGGCCAGGTGACCAAAAAGTTCACAGCCAGAAAGCATACCTATCCCATGCTTTCGCTTAGCAATACCTACAGCCGGGAAGAAGTCATGGCTTTTGATGAACGCATCAGGAAAGGCATCCAGGAGGATTATGCATACGTTTGCGAACTCAAATACGACGGGGTAGCCATATCGCTGACTTACGAGAATGGTGAGCTGGTGCGCGCCGTAACCCGCGGCGACGGCATCCAGGGGGATGAGATCACCACCAATGTGCGTACCATCAAAAGCATCCCGCTTGTGCTGCGGGGCAACCCGGCCGCAAAACTCGAAGTCCGTGGTGAGATTTATATGCCCCACAAAAGCTTTCTGCATCTCAACGGGGAAAAAGAAAAACAAGCGGAAAAGCCCTTTGCCAACCCGCGCAACGCAGCAGCAGGCACGCTTAAATTACAGGATTCGGCCATTGTGGCATCCCGCAACCTGGACTGCTTCATTTATGCAGCTTATGGGGAAGACCTGCCTTTCAACACCCATTGGGAAAGCTTGCAAACGCTAAAAAAATGGGGTTTTCGTGTGTCTGGGGATGTCAGGATGTGTCGCACCATCCATGAAGTCTTTGCATTTATCAACGAATACGCAGACAAGCGAAGCACGCTGCCTTATGACATTGACGGCGTGGTCATTAAACTCAACAATTACGCCCAGCAAAAGGCCCTGGGTTATACAAGTAAGTTTCCCAGGTGGGCCATTGCCTACAAATACAAAGCCGAAGTGGCCATGACGAAGTTGAATGACGTCAGCTTCCAGGTCGGACGAACTGGTGCGGTCACTCCAGTGGCCAACCTGAAACCCGTGCTTGTTGCCGGGACCACGGTTAAAAGAGCCTCCTTGTATAACGAAGAAAGGATGGCCGATCTTGACCTCCATCAAGGCGACCTTGTCTTTGTAGAAAAAGGGGGCGATATCATTCCCAAGGTCACCGGTGTGGATACCAGCCAACGGCCAAAGAACGCTGAAGCAGTAAGCTTTGCCAAGTACTGCCCGGAGTGTGACACCAAACTGGAAAAAAATCAGGCGGTGCATTATTGCCCGAACACCAGTGGCTGTCCGCCACAAATTCAAGGCAAAATAGAACATTTCATCAGCCGCAGGGCCATGAACATCGAAAGCCTGGGGCAAGGAAAGACCGAATTGTTGCTGGCAAAAGGCAAGATCAGCAATGTGGCGGACCTCTATGACCTGCAGTACGAGGACCTCATTGGGCTGGAAAAAACCATTGTCAATCCGGACACCCTCAAAGAAAAAAAGGTCAGTTTCAGGGACAAAACGGTCAGGAATATCCTGGAGGCCATCCGCCGGTCACGCGAAGTCCCTTTTGAGCGGGTACTTTACGCCATAGGCATCCGGCACCTGGGAGAGACGATGGCGCGCAAACTCGCCCATCACTTTGGCGACATAGATAGCCTGATGAATGCCTCGAGAGAAGACCTGCTGGCTGTGAGAGACGTGGGTGAAAAAGTAGCGGATAGCATTTTGGCCTTCTTTCAGGAAGAGGAGAACCTGCGGTTAATCCAGCGCCTGAAAGATGCCGGCCTGCAGTTCCAAACTGCCAAGGATGATAAAGAGAAGCCCTCCGGTGGGCTTCTGGAAGGCAAATCCTTCGTGGTGTCCGGGGTATTTTCCAATTTTTCCCGGGACGAAATCAAAGCATTCATCGCCCAGCATGGCGGAGAAGTCAAAGGCAGTCTGTCTTCAAAAACCAACTATTTGCTCGCGGGCGAGAAGATGGGGCCGGAAAAAAGGAAAAAAGCAGAATCATTGGGTATTCCGATCATCACAGAAGCGGAGCTGGAGCAGATGGTCAAAGAATGACCCCGTCATGAATGGTCAGCTTCCGGTCGGCCATATCTGCAAGGTTTTCGTTATGGGTCACAATCACAAAACTCTGATTCAGCCGGTCACGCAAACTGAAAAACAGGTTGTGCAGATCTTTGGATGCGGCTGAGTCAAGATTTCCGCTGGGTTCATCCGCAAGGACCACAACAGGATCGTTGACCAGTGCCCTGGCCACCGCTACCCGCTGCTGCTCCCCGCCACTTAGCTCCGATGGCTTATGCTCCATCCGGGCCGACAAGCCCAGCATGTCAAGCAGCTCCCGGGCCTTGCCTTCGCCTGCCGGCTTTGATTTGCCGCTGATAAATGCCGGAATGGACACATTCTCCAATGCAGTGAACTCCGGCAACAGGTGATGAAACTGAAACACAAAACCGATGTGGCGGTTGCGAAAATCCGACAACTGCTTGTCTCCCATCTGGCTGACATCGCGCCCGTCGATCTCTATCCGACCACGATCAAAACGGTCAAGGGTGCCAAGAATATGCAGCAGGGTTGTTTTACCAGCACCGGAAGCCCCCACGATCGAGACAATTTCGCCCTGATCGATCGAAATATCAATGCCTTTCAATACTTCCAGGTTATCATACGATTTGTGAATATCCTTTCCAATAATCATTGACATAAGCCGGTAGTTTTTACATGGAATATCCTGAGGATCCGCCTGCAGCCTGATGCGAAGATACATAAAAAAGCTCGTCACTCCGTGCTTGTTGCCTGCATTTCCACGATCTGAGCGTAGCTGGATATTGGGTTATGCGTTCAAAGGGTTAAAGGGTTATGGGGTTAAAGGGTTATGGGGTTAAAGGGTTATTGGGTTATGGGGTTAAAGGGTTATGGGGTTATGGGGTTAAAGGGTTATTGGGGGGTGGTGCTGGGGACAAGGGTCGACATTTGGGGGTTGCCGTTGATGCGCGATTCCTTTGATTTATCGTATCTTTGAAGACAAGACACTGATGATCCCGTTTTGGCATCACCAGCAGGCCGTTCGGAAGGCCAATAAGATTTACACAGCATGGTTTCCACATCCTTATCCATTCCTTTTGAAGACTTGCGTGCACAACTTGAGGGGGTGTTGCATACCGGCATCAACCAGCGGCTGCTATATGCCACAGATGCCTCGGTATTCCGTGAAGTGCCGGCTGCAGTGTGCCTGCCTGCTCACGCCGGAGACCTGGGCAAGATGCTGGCATTCTGCCAAAAGCACCATTTGCCGGTGACTGCACGCACGGCTGGAACATCCCTGGCAGGTCAGGTGGTGGGACACGGGATGGTGGTCGACCTTTCACGGATGAACCACATCCTTGAACTAAACACCCACGAACAATGGGTAAGGGTTCAGCCCGGGGTGATTTTGGATGACCTGAACCGCTACCTCGAAGCATACGGCTTATTCTTTGGTCCCGAAGCCTCCACCAGCAACCGCTGCATGATCGGCGGCATGGTGGCCAACAACGCTTGCGGGGCACACTCCCTCATTTATGGGAGCACGCGTGACCATACCCTGGAGATCAAGGGCTTGCTCGCCAACGGCGAGGAGGTTACTTTTGGGCCGCTCGATAAAGATGCCTTCCGGCAGAAATGCATTGGCAGCAAACTGGAAAACAATATCTACCAGGGCATTTTCAAATTGCTCTCCAACCAGGAAAACCAAAGGGAGATACTGGACAATTACCCGCATCCCGAAATCAAAAGAAGAAATACCGGCTATGCATTGGATCTGCTCCTGGACACCACCCCTTTCGGGGGTAGTCAACCATTCAATTTTGCCACCTTACTGAGTGGGTCTGAAGGCACGTTAGCCTTGTTTACAGAGATCAAGCTTAACCTTGTACCATTGCCGCCAAGGGAAAAATGCCTGGTTTGTGTGCACCTGGACACCGTAGCGGAGGCCATGCAGGCCAACCTGATCGCGCTGAAACAACAGCCGGCGGCCGTGGAGCTCATGGACCATCACATCCTGGAACGCACCCGGCAAAACCGGGCGCAGGCCAAAAATCGTTTTTTTCTGGAGGGAACACCAGGGGCCATCCTGATCGTGGAACTGATGGGAGTGCACAGGCAAGCGATTGAAGCAGAAGCGAGCAAGTTGGAGGCGGAGATGCGCAAACACAATCTGGGCTACCATTTTCCGCGGGTTTGGGGACAAGACATACAAAAAGTCTGGGCGTTGCGAAAAGCAGGCCTGGGGTCGCTCACAAATATCCCGGGGGATGCCAAGCCGGTCTCGGTCATTGAAGATACGGCCGTCCGCGTAGAGGACCTGCCGGCCTTTATCCGGGATGTCAACGCCATGCTGGACAAGCTGAACCTGTCTTGCGTGTACCATGCCCACATCGGTTCGGGCGAGCTGCATCTGCGCCCGTTGCTGAACATGAAAAGCCGTGCAGACATTGAACGGTTTTACCAGGTGGCAGAGGAGATGGCGGGCATGGTCAGAAAATACCGCGGATCACTCAGTGGTGAGCACGGCGACGGCAGGCTGCGCGGACATTTTATTCCGGTCGTACTGGGAGAAAAGTGTACGGACTTGCTCCGCCAGGTTAAAGCCACCTGGGACCCGGATCAGTTGCTGAACCCAGGCAAGATCACAGACACCCCTTCCATCAAAACCGCTTTGCGGTACCAGCCCGGTCAGGAAACAAAGAAAATCAAAACCTTTCTGGACTTCAGCCAAAACCAGGGGATTCAGCGGGCCATTGAACAGTGCAATGGTTCAGGAGATTGCCGGAAACCACCTCAGTCAGGTGGTGTCATGTGTCCATCCTACCATGCTACACAAAATGAATACGACAGCACCCGTGCCCGGGCTAACCTGCTAAGGGAATACCTGACCAATTCGCGGAAAAAGAACCCTTTTGATGAACCAGCCATCCTGCACGTGCTGGACCTTTGCCTGTCATGCAAAGCGTGTAAGTCAGAGTGCCCCTCCAATGTCGATATGGCCGCCTACAAAGCGGAGGCGCTACAGCAATATTATCTCCAGCACGGCATCGCATTCCGCGCAAAAATCATCGGGGCCTACGCCAGGGCAAACAACCTGGGAAGCAAGTTTCCCCGGTTGTTTAACTGGTTTGCGGATGGACGGGCAAGTGCCCCGGTGATCAAAAGCATCCTCGGATTCCACCAGCATAGGAGGCTTCCCCTGCTGCAAAAACAGAGTCTGAGAAAATGGGCAGGGAATAACCTTTCGCGACTAAATCAAGCCAATCAAGGCAATGCGGGTGTGTTGCTGTTTTGTGATGAGTTTACCAATTACAATGACACCCAGGTTGGCATAGAAACCGTGTTGCTGCTCAACCGCCTGGGCTACCAGGTGCACATGTGCTCCCACAAAGAGAGCGGCCGGGCAGCAATATCCAAAGGGATGCTGGAAAAGGCGCAGCAAATTGCCAGGCACAACGTGGAGCAACTGCATGAACACATTACCCCGCAAACCCCATTGGTCGGCATTGAACCCTCTGCCATCCTGTGCTTCCGGGATGAGTACCCGGCGTTGCTCAGGAATGAATTGCGCGGGAAGGCTTTGGCCCTGGCAGCACGGACGTTTACCCTGGAAGAGTTCATTGCGCGCGAAATGGACCAGGGAAGGATCTCCGCCTCCTTATTTCAGCCAGGGAAAGAAAACATCCATTACCACGGGCACTGTCATCAGAAAGCCCTGTCATCCATCAACCACACCGAAAAGATGCTTTCCCTGCTTCCGGGGCACTCCGTGAGTGCCATCGAATGCGGGTGCTGCGGCATGGCCGGGGCATTCGGGTTTGAAAAAAACCATTATGACCTGAGCATGCAAATTGGTGAATTGGCGCTTTTCCCGGCTATCCGAAAAACAGCGCCGACTGACACCATTGTTGCATCCGGGACAAGCTGCCGCCAGCAAATTTTGGAGGGTACGGGCCGTGAGGCCATACATCCGGCCCAGGTCCTGTTCCGAAGCCTTCGGCAGAAGCCGCCACAGGAAGACCTGTAACCGTTATTTTACACTGACCGGCACCGGTCCCTTCCAAACAGCTGACCTGGTAGTTGCCCCGGACGATTCGAGATTTATTGCGAAAATGCCAGGGCTGCAACCCTTGCCGCAAATTAGCCAGGTCTTATTTTCCAAATCCTGATCTGCCAAATCGAAAAGCATTTGGCACCAAAAAAAACGGGTTGCCTTGCATCAGACAACCCGCTTTGCAAATTATTTGGAGGAAACTTTATTCTTCCTTCTTCTCGTCGGCCTCTCCTTCGTCCTTTTCATCCTTTTTCTCCTCATCAGCTTCAGGCTCTTCAGCCTTTTCTTCCTCTTTTTTGGATGCGGTTTTCTTTGCTGCAGGCTTTTTCTTCTCTTTCTTTTCCTCTTCTTTGGCATCGGGCGCACCGGGTGCGGCTTCTTCTGCCTCTTCACCTGTCTTAGGCTCTTCTTCTTTGCCGGCCTTGGCTTCCTCTGTCTCTGCAGGCTTATCCTCTTTTTCGGCCTTCTCTTCCTTAGCCTCTGCTTTGGGCTTCTCTTCTTTGGCTTCTGTGTCTGCAGCCTCAGGCTGGTCTTCTGCCTTCTTCTTCTCTTCAGCAGCCTTGGCTTCCAGCTTCTTCAGTGCCTCTTCCTTCTTGGCTGAGCGTTGGGTCTCTTCCGTCTTTTCAATGGCTGATTTCAGGTTGGCCAATGCGTCGATATCACCAAGCGTGGTTTTTTCCTGGCTGTCCTTCACCTTCTTCATCGCCTTCTTGGTGGCCTTTTCCTTTGTCTTTCTTTCTGCGGCCTCAGAGGCGCGTTCAGCATATTTGACATCCTGGAAAACCTTGGTGTGGGAAACCACAATCTTCTTGCTCTCTTTATTGAATTCAATCACTTTAAAATCAAGTGTTTCATCCATCTTGGCAGCAGAACCGTCTTCTTTAACGATATGCCTGGTGGGTGCAAATCCTTCGACACCAT
>PUPG01000168.1 GCA_003553005.1 Bacteroidales bacterium | reverse complement strand
GCACATGCGGGATGAAGCCCATCGCTTTGGGATCAGACACCACCGGGTGCGACGCGAAAAAAGCAGCCTGCAGACCGAGCTTAGCCAGATCAAAGGCATTGGCCCTGCTACTGCACAAAAACTGCTGCAACGGTTTCGATCCGTGGCTGGCATCAAAAAAGCCACGGAGGAGGAGCTGGAACAGGCGGTGGGTAAAGCAAAGGCAGCCCTCCTGAGAACCCATTTTTCCGAAAAATAACTCACACCGACCAATTTCTTTGCTTTTCAATTTGTGGGTATGTCGCAAAATAACTACCTTGCAGCGGGGTTTTGTAAAATCCTGGCTGGCAACCCATTTTGTTCATGCTCCTGGATGCATGTTAAAAGATAAAATCCGATGCGCCAATCCTGACTAAACCAAACGGCGCACGTGTGGATAATTATTGTGAGGAAAGTTTTATCTTTTTGATGGCTCAGATCCCCGATTGAGCGAGACAGGTCACGTGAAGAATTAATGAAGACGGTATACTTGAATAAAGACTACAGACTTGAAACTGATTCTGCAAACCATAACCAATCCCTTCCTGCTGCCTCTCCTGCCTGCTGTGGTGGTCATGGCATTGCTTCTGGACAACTTTCAGCCTTATGTGCTTGAACTGGAAGAAAGCCGTGTGCTTAGAGAGAATGAATATTTATGGTATGGCGACATTACGAATGATGGCTATACAGAAGAGGTGCAAATCCTTAGTAATGACCAAAGGGTGTCTGTCATGGTGCGAGACTTTGAGGGAAAAATGTTTCGTCAATGGAATTATTTAGGGAGTCTGAAAGATATCCGCTTCAGTGATTTGCCAATGATGGGGGATACCAGCCATGATGGCATCAACGAGCTTTACCTCTTCACCATGTCGGGAGACAGTGTGTTTCTTCATGAAATACACGTGGAGCAGGACCTTTATGAAGAACCATCTTTTCGCGGACGCTTGATTACGCTGGTGGGATACCCGGAAACACATCCCGATCCGGTGATCAGGGGTACACACATGACGGATCTCACCGGTGATCAGAAAAAAGAACTGGTGTTTGCCATTTCTGCCCGGTTTTCATTGCGGCCACGGAACGTGTATGCCTTTTTCCCCGGGCAGGACAGCCTGATCAAATCGCCGACGGCCGTCTATACCATTCGCGGATTGCGGCAGGCCGACCTCACCGGAAACGGCAGGAATGAAATCATGATTTCTGGTTCTGCTTCGTCAAACATTACTCCCTCGCAGCATCACTATCACGATGAAAGCAATTGGTTGATGGTCCTGGATCAGGACATGGAGTTTCTCTTTGACCCTGTGGAAATTTCAGGACCATTGAATCACTTGCATGTTTTTGACTTTATGGATGACGGACAACCCATGATCGCTGCGGTGGAAATGCGTTATAACCAAGCAGAAACAGCCGTTTTGCACGTTTTTTATCCTGATGGGAGCAAAAAGTTTTCCAGGTGCACAGGGGCAGTCTACAGGCGTGCAGTACAAGTGCCTTGGGAGGAGGGGCTCAGGTTGGCAATGTACGGCCAAGAACGGGGAAGTGTGCTGTATGACGGACTGAAAGGAAAGATCATCCGGGAATTCGATGTGTCGCTATCTAACCGGCTGGTGGGCAAGGACATCACCGGAAACGGCCGGATGGAGCTGATCGCACCAGCCGTGCACGATGGTCATGTGACTGTGTTCCGCAATGATATGTCCAATCACCTGAGTTTAAGCGATCAGGTCGACGAGGGAGGGCTCACCAGCCTCTCTTTTATTAAGCAACCAGGAGAGACCTCCCGGATATTTATACAGTCCGGACGAAACACTTACACCATCAGATACGAGGCAAATCCGCAATATGCCTGGTCTTTGGCCTACTTTGCCGGCATCTATGCGGTCTTTTTCCTTTTCGGGATGGCCACCAGGGCATACCAGAAAAACCAACTCTCCAAAAAGCAAGCCATTGAGAAAAAAATTACCGAATTGCAGCTCAACCTGATTAAAAACCAACTGAGCCCGCATTTTTCGCTGAATGCCATCAACGCAGCCATCCACACCATTAAAAAGGAGGAAACCGAGAAAGCAGCGGACTACCTGAGGCGTTTTTCGCGCCTGCACCGTGCCATGGTGCTTTCCGCAGAAACCATGCACCGGAGCCTTGCGGAGGAAATTCAATTTACCGTGGATTATGTGGAACTGGAGAAGCTGCGGTTTGATCACGCATTTGCTTTTGAGATGCACGTGTCAGAATCCGTCGACCAACAGGTTAATGTCCCGAAAATGATCCTGCAGAGTCATGCAGAAAATGCGATTAAGCATGGCTTATTTGAAAAAAAGGGAGACGGTTTGCTGCAGATCCACATCGATCAACATCGTCATGCGATCCATATACGGATTTCCGACAATGGAGTGGGGCGCGAGCGGGCTTCTGAAAAGCATGGCGACTCCACCGGCCGGGGTCACGACATGATGCAGGAGTATTATCATTTATACAATAAATATTATCAGACACAAATCACACAACAAATCTGGGACCTCCATGATCAGCAAGGGAGAGCTGCAGGTACTTCCGTAGAAATCGAAGTGTCCCTGGATAGTGCTTAAAGAAATTTGCAAAAAACGGGGTTATATTGTCTTGTTTGTGGGATAAACCTATATATAGACATAATCAGCATGCTATGAAAAAAGCAAAGCCGGATCAAAAAATCATCAGGGCTGTGATCGTCGATGACGAGCAACATGCTGTGGATGAACTGGAGGAAATACTGGAAGCACGCGGTGGTTTGCGCATCGTTGGCAAGTTCGGTGACCCGGAGGAGGCCATTGCCGGGGTGCTTTCCCTGCGCCCACATTTGCTTTTCCTGGACATCAGGATGCCGGGAATGGACGGGTTTGCGATTCTCCGGAAATTAAGCAAGGAGGGTTTTGAGCCTGCAGTGATCTTTATTACGGCTTACCAGGACTATGCTATCGAAGCCATCAAACATGCTGCATTCGATTACATCCTGAAACCTGTGGAAAAACAGGAACTATATCAGGCGCTTTTCCGGTTTTCCCTGACTTACGCCCATGCAGATCTGGCCACCAATTACCGGAAGTTGTTTGATGCAG
>PUPG01000123.1 GCA_003553005.1 Bacteroidales bacterium | reverse complement strand
GTGACAAGTGCTCCTGCCGCGGAAACCAGCACACCGGAAGGTTCGCCCTGGGGGTCCTTCACAATGCTTCCAGCATCCGGGTCCGGCGTGTCAGCCGTGACCCCGGCCTCCTGCAGGGCCATGGAGTTCACGAAATGTGCATGTCCACAGTACCGCCGAAGCACCACGGGGTTTTCCGGACTTACCTCGTCCAGCATACTCCTGTGGGGCGTTTCATCCCAGATGGCGTCGTTATAGCCCCGGGCAATGATCCACGCTCCTTCCTCTGCCTCCTGCACGGCTTCTTCCAGCCTGGCAGTAAGCTCATCCAGTGGCAGCCAGTAGATATCCAATGGGGCCAGCAACATGTTTCTGCCCAGGCCTTCAAAATGCATGTGGCTTTCTGTGAGTCCGGGGATGACGGTTTGCCCCTCAAGGTCGATGACGTGTGCGCGACTTCCCGCCACTTCCATGGCCCCTGGTTCGTCGCCGGCATAAATGATCCGCTCGCCCCTGACCACCATGCTTTCTGCTATGGGGCTTTCGTGGTCAAGCGTGTAGATCCTGGCATTGGTAAATACGGTATCGGCAGGCTCCCGCTGGCACGCCAGGAATATGGCTGTGAGCAGGACAAGCGCCGCAATGGGTCTGATTGTGTTGTATGGGTTCATATTTTCTTTGATGAGATTAGGTCAGGATGATTTCTTCCTGCAATAATAAATAAAAATGGCGACAATCCATTGAAGTTATCAGGGGGAATGCCATGATTTTGTGCAAGTCCGGAAATCTGCATGCGTCTATTCCTGCCATGCCATCATCCCGCGCATTGCAGGCCATGGCATCATATCCGGGGAAACATTCCCTTGGTCGTTTGTCATACTTTTCTTAGCTTTATCAAAAACATTGGCTATGCAAAAACCCCGACTCACCATTCTGCTTACAGTAACTGCTATTTTGCTGATTTCTTGCGCTGATGAAAGGCGACCAGATGTTGTTGACTTTCCGGAAATTGCTGAACGCGGTGAGCTGATCGCCATCACAAGCTACAGTCCGTTCAGTTACTTTGTATATCGTGGGGAGGTGATGGGTTATGAATATGAACTGCTGCGTCTGTTTGAAGCGCATATTGGACTGCCGGTAGAGATCAAACTGGCCAGGGACTTTGGTGAGATGATGGATATGTTGGATCGCGGTGAAGGGGATCTGATTGCCTATGGACTGACCGTGACATCTGCGCGCCGGGAACGTCTGGCATTTACAGAGCCATTCAATATGACCCGGCAGGTGCTTGTGCAGCGCAAGCCCGAAAACTGGCGCCAGATGATGCTGCATCAGATCGAGCGGAAGTTGATCCGCAATCCCGTGGAACTGGCTGGCGAAACCATCGTGGTGCGCCGGGGGTCAGCGTATGTGGAAAGGCTTCTGAACCTGTCCCGCGAGATCGGTGCCGATATCCATGTCGAGGAGGCTGCGGAGGGTGTCATCACGGAAGAGTTGATCCAGCAGGTGGCTACGCAGGAGATCGATTATACCGTAGCGGATGAAAACATCGCAGGGATCAAGGCAGCGTTTTACCAGGACCTGGATGCGTCAACCGCGGTCAGCCTGCCACAACAAACCGCCTGGGCTGTCCGGCCTTCCTCTGAAGCCTTGCTGGATACCCTGAACGACTGGCTTATCGGCATGCAAAACCATGCCGACTATTATGTGATCTACAACAAGTATTATGAAAACCGCCGCGCCTTTCGCGCACGATATGCCAGCGAATACTTTCCTATCGGTGGTGGCCAGATCTCGCCCTTTGACAGCCTGCTCCAGGAAAAAGCCGGGTTGATTGACTGGGACTGGCGCTTACTCGCCGCCCTGATGTTTCGCGAGAGCCGTTTCGATCCGGCTGCTGAATCCTGGGCAGGTGCCGTGGGACTCATGCAGCTGATGCCGGCAACCGCCAGGGAGTTTGGCGCCGCCAACCCCAGGGACCCCGAACAAAACATTGCCGCTGGTGTGCGCTATATTCAATGGCTGCAGGATTACTGGCAGGAGCATATCCCCGATGTGCAGGAAAGAAAGCATTTCGTGCTCGCCTCCTACAATGTGGGCCAGGGCCATGTGCAGGACGCGCGCCGGCTTGCCCGTGCCCATGGTGACCTGGACGACCGATGGCACGGCCATGTGGCGGAATACATGCTCAAGAAATCTAACCCGGAATACTACAACCGCGAAGAAGTCCGGTTTGGCTATGCCTCCGGAATAGAACCGGTGACCTACGTGGAAACCATCAATAACCTCTACACACACTACCAGCAGTTCTTCGATTAACATGCTGACAGCCGTAAAATAAAATTTTACCTATATTTGGCTGTTATGAGCCCACCCGACAAGGACATCATCAAGCTATTCCGAAAAAATCACCATCAGGGGTTAAAGGCTGTATTTGACAAGTATTATGTGGATTTGTGCCGGTATGCGCAAAAAATGACCGGTAGTCTTGATGTGGCTGAAGACACCGTGCAGGATCTGCTGGTCAGATGTTGGCAGGCCAAAAGCATATCTTCCGTAACGATTAGTTTACGATCCTACCTATACGCCGGTGTACGCAATTCCTGCATCAATCATCTGAAGCAAACCCAAGCTCCCCGCCATATATCCCTGGATGAGCTGGCTACACCTGAACTGTTTGTCGATGATGGAGCACATGATGCTGCAGAGGCTGACAGCAATACATCCGGGGAGGAAATATCCAGGATGCAAGAGGCCGTTGACCGGCTGCCCGAAAAAGGCAGGCAGGTCTTTGGCCTGATTGTATTGGAAGGATATACCTATAAACAGGCAGCCGCACGTATGGAGGTTTCCGTGAATACAGTAAAAACCCACCTTTGCCGTGCCATGCAGAAACTCCGCAGTGAACTGTATGATCAGGCAGGAATCCTCCTTTTCTTGATGTACCTGCCTTTTTTTAGCTGATTTTGTCACCCATTTTCCCGGTTTTGTTGTCTTAAAGGTGTATGAAGACAACAAAGGAATTACCCGAAGATATGATTCTGCTGATTGTCAGCAGCGAAACTGGTCAGGCGACGAAAGAGGAGCAGGCTGCCCTGGATGCTTATCTGGCACGTCACCCACACATGCGCGAAAGGGCAGAACAGTATATCGACATCATTCGCAATGCTGGCCACCTGGAGAAGACACGCCCGATTGATAAGGGCAAGGCGTGGAAAGCCCTGTTGGAAAAATCCGGGAAGCCGGGTCAAAGCCATATGGTCGGGCGCAAGGCAGCAGCCCGTTGGTTGAAATATGCGGCAGCGCTTATCCCGCTGCTGATTGGCATGGGTTTCCTCTACTTTTATTTATCCGGACAAGATATGCGTGAGGCCAGGGAACATGCTGAAGTCATGTCCGCCTCACGCCACGCAAATGCTACGCTGGTACTTTCATCCGGCGAAAGCCTCGTTTTGGATGACCATACCACGGGCCAGTTTTTTGAAGACGACGGTGTGAAACTGCACCAGGATCAATCTGACCGGATTCGCCTTGCAGAAGCTTCCACCTCGGTGATGCACAGCCTGTTGGTGCCGCGTGGCGGGGAGTATCAGCTGGTATTGTCTGACGGTTCGTCCGTGTGGGTCAATTCTGACTCACAACTTGACTATCCGACCTTGTTTGACGAAGATCAGCGGGTCATCAGGCTGGAAGGCGAAGCATTTTTTGATGTGGCCCCTGACCCGGAGCGGCCTTTTATTGTGGAAACACCCGATATGTCTGTTGTAGTCAAAGGCACCACTTTCAATATCTACAATTATGTGGATGATGTGGCAGAAGCCACTGTGGTTTCGGGTGAGATTGCTGTGGCATCTGGCAATCAGCCAGCTGTGGAGGTTTTTTCCGGTCAGCAGGCCAGGTTGCCACACCCGGAAGCCAAGTTAGCCGTGAATGATGTGGATGTGGGCTTATACACCTCCTGGGTTGAAGGGATGTTCCGTTTCAGGGACATGCCATTGCATGAGCTCGCCCTTCGCATGGAGCGTTGGTATGATGTGAATATTGACTTTGCGGATGAAGAGGTGGCTGAGCTGCGATTGACCGGGGCCATGGAAAAAGACAGATCTGTGGAATACCTGGTGTTTCTGATTGAAAAGTCAGCATCCCTGGAAATTGATGTACAGGATGAAACCATCAGGATTCGTCGCCTGGATTCATAAGCGCGTATAACAGGGACAAAAAAACCGGAAAACATGGCGGTGTTTTCCGGCCGGGAACTGAAAATCAGCCGGAGATGGGTCAAAACATATACCGGCTAATCATATGAACCCTAAACTACAAAAGTATGAAAAAAAGCTTACCATCGGCCGTTCCCCTGGCTATTGGGAACTGGCTTAGCAAATGGAAAACCATGAAAATTTTTTTGTTGCTTATGTGCCTTGGCGTGTTGCATGCGCAGGCAACGGTGTTTTCACAAACTTACCATGTGCACCTTGACCTGCGGCAAACTACAGTGGGGGAGGTCTTTGATGAAATTGCCGATCAGACTGGCCTCATTTTTTTCTACAGCAATGATGTGCTGGATGATGCCCAGGTGGTAGACATGCACCTGGGGGATGTAGCACTTGATGAAGCCCTGGATTTGCTTGCCGGAGATATTGGCTTTAGCTATACCTACCATGACCAGTACGTGGTATTGGAGGCTGCGCCTGAACAGCCTGCAGAGCCGGTGCCGCAACAAGAAGAACCCCAGACGCGAGTCATCACCGGGACGGTAACTGATGCAGAAGATGGGGTGCCTATGCCTGGAGTAAGCGTATATATCCGGGATACTTCCATTGGCACTGTTACTGACCTTGAAGGAGAATACAGCCTGGAAATTCCGGAGGGAGCGGGGGTGCTTGTGTTTTCACTGGTGGGGATGGAGACGCAGGAGGTGATGATCGGAGACCGTGAGCAGATCGATATCGTCCTGGAGTCCGCTCAAATTGGTCTTGATGAGGTCGTGGTGGTCGGTTATGGTACCCAAATTCGCAGGGATTTGACCGGTTCGATCGGTCGCATTGATTCGGATGAGCTGGCGAGCATCCCTGCACCTTCATTGGAATCAGCGCTTGCGGGACAAACTGCCGGAGTCTTTGTGAGCCAGGCCAGTGGTCGCCTCGGCGAGGCCATCAATATCCGTGTTCGCGGATCATCCTCGGTATCAGCCAGCAACCAGCCACTGTATGTGATCGATGGGATGCCGGTCACATCGGAAACACAAACTTCACCCGGCAATCATCCCACCAGTCCACTGGCAGACATAAACCCAAACGACATTGAGTCCATTGAAATCCTTAAGGATGCCTCAGCAGCAGCCATATATGGCTCGCGGGCATCGAATGGTGTGGTGCTGATTACCACGAAACGGGGAAAAGAAGGGGATGTGCAGTTTAACCTCAACATGTCGTCGGGCATCAATCAGGCCGCCAACCTTCGTGACTGGCTCAATGCCGGTGAGTATATCGAGCTGATGGATGAAGCGCTTGCCAATGTGGCAGATGAAGAAGGCATGGTTGGTGGACGCACCCCGGACGAACTGAAGGATATGTATGTTCCTGGCTGGCGTGAAGGACACGATTCAGATTGGCAGGAAGAAGCCCTGCAGTCCGGTATCCAGAACAGGGTCAGCTTTTCTGCAAACGGCGGCACCGAAAGCACCCGCTTCTATGCGGGGATCACTTATGAGGATCAGGATGGGATCATTATTGGAAATGACATGGAGCGGGTCAGTGCGCGCCTCAACCTGGATCAGTCTGTTGGAGAGCGGTTCAATTTTGGGATGAGCACGAACTTTGTGCGGAATGTCACCAACCGCGTGGCCCACGATAACGCCTGGGCCAATCCGATGCAGCTGGTAGCCCAGTCGCCCGTGCAACCAGTCATCGATCCTGAAACCGGGACTTACAATACTAACACCGTCTACTACAACTCCCTGATCGACTACCGGGATGCCTCCAATGTGGCCACCGTTTACAGGACCTTCCTGAATGCCCATGCGGATTATGCCATCCTGGATAACCTGAGGTTTCGCTCAGAGTTCGGTACCGATATCCTCAACCAGACAGAGCAGAACTTCTATGGCAGGCTAACCAACTGGGGCAGCCCGAATGGGCTCGCAGAAAAACGCGATGTGCATGTGCTGAATTACAACATCAACAACTACTTTTCCTATGATCAGCCACTTGGAGAGCGTCACGATCTGAATATGGTCCTGGGGATGTCAGCACAAAAAAATTCAGCCGACGGAAGCATGCTTGAAGGGCGAGGCTTCCCAACGGATGATTTTAAAAACATGAGCAGTGCGGCAGAGATTACCGGTTACAATGGCTGGGGCGAAGGACATAGCTACCTTTCCTATTTTTCACGCGCCAATTATAAGTATCTCGACCGCTATATATTTGGGTTGAGCGCCCGCGTGGATGGCTCCTCGCGTTTCGGGGCCGATAACCGTTACGGTTTTTTTCCCTCGGTTTCCGGTGCCTGGATCATCAGCGACGAGTCTTTCATGGATGATACAGAAGTGCTGAGCTTCCTGAAGCTGCGGGCCAGTTATGGACTCACCGGGAATTCAGATATTGGCAACTATGAGGCAATGGGGCTCTACCAGGGTGTAACCTATCCGGGTTATTCCGGATTGCTGCCTGCTCAGCTTAGAAGTCCCGGACTGCGCTGGGAATCCACCTCGCAAGTAGACATTGGCCTGGATTTTTCATTTTTGAATGACCGCATTTCTGCACAGGTAGACTATTACCGTAAAAATACCGAGGACCTGCTCCTGCGCCGGTCGTTGCCGGCCACCAGCGGGTATACCGCTGTTACCAGGAATGTGGGTGAGTTGAAGAACCACGGTTGGGAGTTTTCTGTGCGCAGTCATAATCTGCGTGGTACCTTCAGCTGGGTAACTGATTTTAACATTAGCTTTAACCAGAATGAGGTGGTGAATATCGACGGTCCTGAGATTGCCTATGGCGTAAACTACGTGATCGAAGGCGAAGAGATCGGGGTGTTCCGGATGCCTGAATATGCTGGAGTCCATCCGATGACGGGTGACGCCCTGTTTTACAAAAATGATGGCAGTGGGCAAACTACAACGAATTACAATGAAGCCCAACGGGTGATTGTGGGGTCTCCCACTCCCGACTTTGTTGGCGGCCTCACGAATAACCTGTCATACGGCGCATTTGACTTGAATGTGCTGCTTAACTTTGTCTATGGCAACGAGGTATATCTCTCGGCAGGCCGCTACCAGAGTGCCAATGGAGAATGGTGGGATAACCAGAGTCGCGACCAGCTAGACCGCTGGCAGGCGCCCGGCGACATCACCGATGTACCCCAGGCCCGGTATGGCGTGCGAAATGGATCGCAGCACTCCTCACGTTATCTCTACGATGGTTCGTACCTGCGTTTGCGAAGCCTTACTCTTGGCTATACGCTGCCGGCCAAATTGACCGGGCGTGCTGGCTTCCGCGATGCCCGGGTCTATGTAACCGGGTACAACCTCTTTACCCTGACCGACTATCCCGGTTACGACCCGGAAGTAAACAGTCTGGGCACAGGTACCTCCGCGCAGGCACAAAACGTGGTGATGGGTATTGACTTTTATACCACACCCCAGGTGCGTTCCATCCTTTTTGGCATCGACCTGTCGTTTTAATCAAATCAATTCAGAGGCCGTGGAGCGCTTGTGTAGCGGCCTTTCAACGATAAAAAAGCAGACTTATGAAAACCAAATATATCTTTTACGCAGGCATGGTCTTGTTTTTGGCTTTGACCTGGGTGTCCTGCGATGACTTTCTGGACGTACAACCTCAGCAGAGCATGGATGCAGACGAGGCCTTATCTACACCTGAAAACATTAAGTCCACCATGGTGGGCGCCTACCTTGAAGCCCGCTCACGCTGGCTCTTTGGCAGCCAGTTTAACGAATATGCAGAACTGCTTGCCAACGAGGGCCACATGGAGCATGTGGGCTCACACCGCCAACCCCAGGAAATGATTGAAAAGAATATCAATGCAAACAACTCGTATGTGGAGTCTTCCTGGATAAGGGCATATGCACTGATCAATACTGTGAATAGCGTGCTTGAGGTGATCGACCTCCTGGATGAAGGCGATCAGGACCGGATCCGGGGAGAGGCCTTGTTTTTAAGGGGCATGACCTATTTTGAGCTCACGCGCCTCTGGGGTTTGCCCTATGTGGCTGGTCAGGAAAATGACCAACCAGGCGTGCCATTGGTCCTGGAGCCCACCCTGGGAGCTGAAGATGCTGTACCGGTAGCTCGCAGCACCGTGGAAGCTTGTTATGCCCAGGTGCTGGAAGACCTGACCATGGCACGTGACCTGCTGCCTGGTACCAATGGTGTGTTTGCCAATAGTTATGCTGCCAGTGCCGTGCTTTCCAGGGTGCATCTGCAAATGTCAGACTATCAGGCTGCAGCCGGGGAAGCAGACCGTGTGATTGCTTCTGGCAATTTTGAGCTTCACGGGACCCCTATGGGTGCCTTCAACAATACGGAAATCACCCAGGAAGACATCTTTACATTACAAAATAGCTTGACCAGCAATACGATATGGCTCATGGAGCGATATGGCAGCCTGAATGGCCTTGGGCGCGGCGATTATGAGTTTACAGGCGATTTTCTTGCCATCTTTGATGAGGAAGACCGCCGGGGTTTTCTGCAGGAAGACACGCATCCCAGCTATACAGCAGAAAACATCCATAGCATGTATTACATTGGAGTGGGGGCCATCCGGAGCGGCGGAATCAATTCCGCCAAATGGGCGAATTACTATACGGTCATTCCCCTGGCAAGACTTGCCGAAATGTACCTTAACAGGGCAGAGGCGAATGCTCAACTGATTGCAGCCGGCCAACCTGCCGTGGGAGACGTTGCCCCCCTTGAAGATGTCAATGTGATTCGCACCCGGGCAAATGCCCCAGAGCTGGATGAGGTCAGCATGGAAGACATCCGTATGGAGCGCTATAAGGAGCTTTGCTGGGAAGGCCATCGCCTGCATGATCTCAAAAGGTGGCAGGAAGACATCGGACCTTATCCCTTCCATGCGGGAAACCTGATCCTTCCCATCCCGATCAGCGAGTTGGAAACCAACCCATTGCTTCAGCAAAACCCGTTTTATCAATAACAAACCAATTGACGACATGACCCGGACTGGCTATCCTGCCGGTCTGGGCGATCAATCCAAATCAAAACAACATCTCATGAAAAAATACCACTTAGTATTTCTGTTGATTGCCCTGTTTTATGTTCCTGCACAGGCATGCACCATTGCCATCATCAGTGGCGAGCACACCCCGGATGGAAGACCGATCATCTGGAAGCATCGCGACACCGGAACCCTCGACAACAAAGTTGTGATCTATGACGAAGGCAGCTATCGGGCTGCCGGACTGATCAACTCGAATGATGACGGTCCGGAGCGCGTGTGGATTGGCCACAATGAGGCCGGATTTGCCATAATGAACTCTGCATCCTATAACTTATGGGAAGCGTGGGAAGAAGATTCCATCACCATCCCTCATCAAACGGGTTATATCATGAGGGATGCCCTTACAGAATGCGCTACTGTTGAGGATTTTGAACAATTCTTGCTAAACAGGCCACAACCCTGGGGCGTGGAAACCAATTTTGCCGTGATGGATGCCCAGGGAAATGCTGCATACTTCGAAACGGATAATTATGCATATACCCGGATTGACGTGGATGACAAAGCAGTGGCACCCCACGGTTACATCGTGCGCAGCAATTATTCGTTTACCGGAAAGCCCAACGAAGGTGCCGGCTACATACGCTTCCAAACCGCCGAGCAGCTTTTTTATCGTGCTTCAGGAACGAATAACCTGTCCATGCCCTACTTGATTGAAAACATGGCGCTTTCGGTGCATAACTCCTATAGTGGCCAGGATGCACGAAATGCCTTGCACCTCAGGGAAACGGAGTCCAAGTTCATGTATTTCCAGGATTGCATTAACCGCTACAGCTCCAGTTCGTCTGTTTTCATCCAGGGCGTTAGATCGGATGAGGATCCGGGCCTGACTACGATGTGGGCCATGGTGGGCTTCCCTTTGTCCAGTGTGGCCGTTCCGGTTTGGATTACGCCTGATGAAAGCCTGCCCTCCATCATTACCGCGCCAGGCACTGACCATGCTCCTATTTGTGACTGGGCACTGGAGTTGAAGTATTCCCGCATGGTACCTTCCACACGTGGCTCCACGCAGTATTACATTGACGCGGTACAGGTAAACAATGCGGATGATACCGGGGTGACGCAGCAGCTGCTGGAGGTAAACCGGGAGGTGTATGAGGTCACACGCCAGCTCATGGAGCAATGGTATCCCAATGCGCCGGAGCAGGGAGCGGTGAATGACCACTATCAGTGGATGGATGAATTCATCAGCCGGGCCTATGAGGAAAAATTCGGCATATCCGTAAATAAGTAATTAACCCATAAATGACTTGAGTTATGAAACCAATATATTACCTGTTGAGTGTTTTATTGTTGGCTGGAATGGTGTTGCAGGGCTGTGAGAAAGACGACAAGGATGAGCCCAGGGCCTGTTTTGAAATCGAAACCACCGAAATACTGGAAAACCAGCCGGTTGAGTTTGTAAATTGCTCGGAAAATGCCACCGCGTATTACTGGGATTTCGGCGATGGAAGCACATCTGTCGAATACCACGAGTCACATCGTTTTGCTGAGCCAGGCACCTATGAGGTGAGCCTGGAAGTCTTCCGGGACGATATGAGCGATAAAGTGACCCAGGAACTGGTCGTCGCCGAAGATCCCAGTCCCGTAGCCTGTTTTACCGTGGAATCTACCAGCGTAAGCGTTGGAGAAGAAGTGCTGTTTGAAAACTGTTCGGAGAACGCCCTGGAATACCACTGGGATTTTGGTGACGGCAATACCAGTGAAGAAGAACACCCGGTACATGCATTTGACGTGGCTGGTGAAATGGAGGTGGTGTTGACTGCCTCTAACGATGCCGGGCAAGACAGCATGTCCAAAACCATCCAGGTCGCCGGCGAAGATGTCGTGTTTTTTGAAGGCTTTGAAGCGTATGATGATTTTGCCCTTGAGTTTGGCGATTGGGAACAAATCGACAATGACGGATCCACCACCTGGGGGCTGGCAGCGACTAGTTTTCCGAATAGTGGCTATGTGGGGTCGTTCATCATTTTTAATCCCTACGAAACAGATCCCCCGGTACATGATGATGATCGTTTTGTGCCTTACAACGGTCAAAAATATGCGGCCTGCTTTGCGGCACAGAATCCCCCCAACGATGACTGGATGATCAGTCCGGAAATCACACTTGGCGAAGATTATGCATTGTCTTTAGCCATCAAGTCCTATTCAGATAGCTATGGCCCCGACCTCTTTGTGATTCAGTTGCTGGATGGGGATGAAACCATCTGGCTGAGTCCTGAAAATAACCCGGTGAACCCACCACTCGAATGGAACGTGTATAGCTATGACCTGTCAGAATATGCCGGCAGGGAGGTGCGGATCCAGATTGGTTGCGTTTCCGATGACTCCGTCGCCATGTTTATCGACGACATCATGGTGACCAGCGGTGATGGCAGGAAGGTCTACCACCAAAACTTTGAAACAGAGAAATCCTGGCAAGCGCCATTCCCGACCCCCGGCAAGCGGAAGTAACTCCCGCCATACGCTTGAATGTCTTCCATCCTGCTATGGGGTGGAAGACATTTTTTTGGCAAACTTTTACTTATTCATATTGTTATATAGATAAATGAATAAAAAATGAATTGCCATGACAGATAAAGCACATAAACCAATCACAGGGATCCATCATATCACGGCCATTGCAGGCGATACCAAGGAAAATGTCGCCTTTTACACCGGTGTGCTGGGATTGCGGATGATCAAAAAGACAGTCAATTTTGATGATCCTGGGGTGTATCATCTCTATTATGCGGACGAACAGGGTACGCCCGGCAGCGTGCTGACTTTTTTCCCTTATGAAGGCCTTCGCAAGGGCATTCGGGGGAATGGACAGGTGAGCACAACTGCTTTTTCTGTGCCTTTGGAGTCGCTTGCATACTGGGAGGAGCGCTTCAAGCGTTTTGGCGTGCATTACACTCCCGTGCGTGAACGATTTGGGCAGGAAGTGTACATGTACCTGGAAGACAAGGAAGGCTTGGGTCTGGAGCTAGTCTTTAATGACCGGGATGAGCGAAAAGCGTGGGGCGGTGGGCCCGTTCCAGCTGAATATGCCATACGGGGCTTTTATGCTGCCGAGATCTGGGCAGCAGCTGCTGACAAAACCGTTGCCTTGCTTACTGAAAAGATGAATCATCAGCTGATCGCCCAAGATGGCAACCGGTATCGCTTTGCACCGGTTGATGCGCCCGGTCACTACACCGACGTGGTGGATCAGCAGGCAAAAGCCTTCGGCCAGGGTGGATATGGTACGGTACATCACATCGCCTACCGTACACCAGACGACGATTCGCAAAAGCTTGTCCGGGAGGCCATTCAACGGTACGGATTACATCCGACACAGGTGATCGATCGCCAGTATTTCCATTCTGTGTATTTTCGTGAGCCCGGAGGCGTGCTGTTTGAGATTGCCACCGATGGCCCCGGGTTTATGGTGGACGAGGATCTGGACGTCCTGGGTGAATCCCTGATGCTTCCTCCCCAATATGAAGGGCAGCGCAAGCACATCGAATCCATCCTGCCGGAAATTCAAATTGACTATGCATCGTATCATTGATTGACATCCCATGGCGCATCAAAAAGAGATTATCCATGCAGGCAAAGCCCTGCAAAGTGCTGAAAAGGTGCTGATTTTAATTCATGGCCGCGGCGCTACTGCAGAGAGTATGCTGCCCCTGGCGGATCACCTGGATCTGGAAAGTTTTGCCGTGCTTGCCCCACAGGCAACCCGCAATACCTGGTATCCCTATTCCTTCCTGGTGCCGGCGGAAAAAAACGAACCTTGGTTGTCAGGCGCGCTGGATCTTTTGGGAGACATCGTGAAAGACCTGGAGGCGGAGGGCTTTAGCAGTGAACAGATCTACATTGCCGGGTTTTCCCAGGGCGCATGCCTCAGCCTGGAGTTTGCCGCCCGGAATGCACGCCGGTGGGGTGGCATCATCGCATTTACCGGTGGGTTGATCGGGGAAGCCATCAATACGGCCAATTACAAGGGTAATTTTGCGGACACGCCCGTTTACATTGCCACCAGCGACCCGGATCCGCACATTCCCGTGGAGCGTGCGCGGCAATCAGCCGCCATCATCAGGGACATGCACGCCAGGGTTAAGCTTGACATCTTCGACGATATCGGACATATCGTCATTCCTGCTGAACTGGAAGCGGTGAACGAATTTGTTTTGTCCTGATACAGGCTGCCTGGCGCACAAGATGTCCTGTTTTTTACAGGAAATCCTTACTTTTGATGCCAAATGCCAACGCGCAAGTTTAAACGCCCAAGTTGTAAGTCCTGTCCACCCGGGAAAAGGTTAGCTGATATGCATGAGTGATTGTGGTTACCGGACGCTGGGACTAAGAAGGCTTTTGGCTTTTGGCTTTTGGCTATTAGCTGTTGGCTATTGGCAAGAAAACCAAAAGCTAAAAGCTAAAAGCCAAAAGCCAATAGCAGACCTGTAAGAAAGCACAACTGCCAGATAACCAATAAGTTGAAACAATATAAACACCTGAATAACATCATCTATGGCAAAAACACTTCTTGTATTGGCAGCAGGCATGGGGAGCCGCTATGGCGGGATGAAACAACTGGACCGACTCGGGCCTTCCGGGGAATGCATCATGGATTATTCTGTTTATGATGCGATTCAGGCTGGTTTCGACAAGGTGGTATTTGTGATCAGAAAACGCTTTGAGACCGATTTTCGTGAGCATATCGTGGCGCCTCTCGAGGGCAGGATCAAGGTGGACCTGGCCTTCCAGGAGCAGGATGACCTGCCGGGCGATTACAGCCCTCCGGAAAACCGCGAAAAGCCCTG
>PUPG01000060.1 GCA_003553005.1 Bacteroidales bacterium | reverse complement strand
CATTGACTACCACCCATTCTTCCGGTGCTTCCGGGGTGTCCGGATCGTCCGGGTCTTCGATCCAGTCGGCTTCAAAATCTTCGGTCCACGGGAAACTGTCGACCACATCGTCCGGCAGATCTTCTTCCTCTTCGAAGTAGGCTTTGACGGTTTGGTCGCCATCCATGGTAATGGTGGTTACGGCGCTGTATTCGTCATATACGTCTCCGGTCCAGTGGCTGAACTCCCAGCCGTCGGCCGGGTCGGCGGTCAAGGTGACCTCATCATCTTCAGGGAAGAAGTGGTCGCCTGGTTCGGGTGTTACGCTTCCCTGGCCATCGGGATCTTCCATGGTCAGGGTGAATCCTTCCACGCCTTCGACCTTGACATCGTCTACATAGATCCAGTTAAATGACGCATCGTCGTCTTCGGTAATATAATAGTGGAATACCACATGTTGAGTGCCGCTATACGCTGAGATATCGACGGTATATTCCTCCCATGACCCGGTGAAGAACTTTTCTTCCAGCAGGGTGGCATTGGCGTGCAGGTCGTCGATGTCGTCATAGGCCTGGTCGACGATCAGGATGCGCATTTTCTCGCGGGTGTCGTCGGGCGACTGGCTGGTATAACCGTAGAATGTAAGCATGGGGTTATCCACTTCGTCGAGGTCCAGCGGGGGCGAGATCAGCCATTCGTCTGCGAGGTTGTTAGATGCAGAACCCTGGTATGAACGTGCTGAATAGTCGCCTGAATGCGAGGCGCCACCGGATTGTTCCCAATAGCTGCCGCTAATGCCATTCACTACACTCCATCCAAGAGGCGCTTCGGGATCACCCGTCCAGTCTTCCAGGAAATCCTCTTCCCAGGGAAAGACGGTAATAAAGGGGTCGAAGCCATTGCCGGTTACCGGGATGCTTGCATCGTCGATGTGGAGCGTGACTGTTTTCATTCCCGGTGTTGTTGGGGCAAATGTCAGGGTCACCACAGCGGCTTCACCAGCACCCAGGTTGACTTCTTCTTCTAGGTTTTCGAACAAGAACTGGTCGGTGTAATCGCCCGTAAGGCTGATGTCTGCGGGGGCGATGTTCATCACGCCACCACCGTTGTTTTCGAACTCAAAGGTTTTTGGCGAAGATTCCTCGTCAATAAAGACGCTGCCAAAATAATACTCTTCGGGGTCGACCACGAGTACCGGTTCATCCGGGATCAATTCAAGTGTGAAATTATCGATCAGGATGGATCGTGCAAAGTTAGGCGTGCCACCATGCTTGAAGGCGATGAATTGGTCGTCGCCCACTGAAGTAAAGGCTACCGTAAAAGGCTCATCATGATAGCTGTTTGTCATTTGATCAGCCTCTATGGTGCTTATTTCAGTAAACGTTTCCGGATCAGAAGGATCTGACATTCTTCCGACAATAAGGTCAGGGATGTTAGAACTCAGATTTGATTTGGCGAAGAAATGTATCCGTGTTCCTTCCAGTTCATCTACCGGAGGGGTCATGAGCATGACATGCTGCTCTTCATAATCATTCGATAACAATCGCGCATGGTATGGGTCTGACAATGGACTGTTTCCGTCTGTTGTTTCCACAACTGCAGAGCTGTAATCGGGATTGTTCACGATTTTTGTCCATCCAAAGGGCAGATCAGGAGCATCGACCTCAGTGAAATCCTCGTCATGTGGCAATTCTGTGATCGTCGCATCGAACCCAGTGCCATCAAGCGGGATAGTTTTGTCCAGCACGTGCAGAGTAGCCTCTTTTTCTCCTTCGTTTAAGGGGGCGAATTCCACACTGATGGTCGTTGACTCAAATTCGCCCAGGTTCGCGGTTTCATCCAGGTTATGCAGAATAAAACGGTCTGCATCAGGGCCGGATATGGAGATGTCATCGGGTTCTATCGTGAGGGTACCTACACCATCATTGGTCAGGATGAACGCTGCCGGCAGCGAACTGACATTAATCTGGATGTCGCCAAAGTCCCAGCTTTCGGGATCTACGGTTAGTACCGGCTCAGTGGGAATGTCTTCGATACGCACATCATCAAAGAAAATAGAACGATTGAACTGAGGCGAACCGCCATGTAGAAATGCAATATGTTTATCCTCACCGACACTTTCATCGAAAGCATATATAAACTCAATATAGTCATTGGTCAATGGGTCATCACCCAGGATGGTATCTACGGGGTTGAACGTATCCGGGTCGACGGGATCTCCCATGGTGCCCAGAATCAGGTCCGGGACATTTGATGCCAGGTTGCACCTTGCCCAGAAACGAATGCGTTTGTCTTCCAGGTTTTGTACGGGTGGTGTAATCAGCATCATGGTCTGATCCTCCGCATCGTTGGACAAGATACGGGCGTGCTGTGGAGGAGAGTGTGGAGTTCCGGTGGTTGTTGTTTCCACTGCAGAGGATGTATAATCATCATTGTCATTGATCTTGAACCAGCCCAGGGGGAGGTTTGGTGTTTCCACATCGTTGAAGTTTTCCAAATGTGGGAAATCCACGATGGTCGGGTCAACTGACTCCCCTGTCAGCGCAATGGTCTCACCCAGGATGTTGAGGGTTGCTGTGAGATCGCCTGGCTCTTCCGGACTGAAGGTCACCCCTACCTCGGCAGATTCAAATGGGCCAAGGTGAATCGTTTCTTCAGCACTGTTTAACTCGAAGTTCTCGGCATCGTCTCCGGTAATGGTAATGTCATCGGTTTCGAGTGTCATGGTGCCCACCCCGATGTTTTTAAAATTGAATGTAGCTTCCTCACTGGCATCGCCCATGGCAAACAGTCCGAAGTCATGACTTTCGTGTGGTGTCCACACTACTGGCTCATCCGGTGTATCTGCAACCAGGAAATTATCAATGTAGATGGTCCGGACGAAAGTGGGTGTACCGCCATGCAGGAATACCATGTGTTCGTCATCGCCGATGGTGTCATCAAATTCGATAACAAATTGCTGGTAATCAATAGTCAGGTCTTCGTCGGCTTCAATGGTTTCAAAAATTGTGAATGTCGCGATGTTGTCCGGGTCGCTCATGGTACCGATGATCAGGTCGGGAATGTTGGAAGAGGAATTGCATCTTGCCCAGAAGCTCACCCTTTTATCTGACAGGTTTTCGATTGCCGGGGTGATGGCCATCACATTCTGAAACTCATAATCATTGGTCGTAATTCTGAGGTTATGTGGTGGGGTGATCGGGCTGCCGATGGTGGCTGTTTCCACACGGGCATCGTAGTCATCATTATCAAGGATGCTTGACCACCCAGGGGGCAGATCCGGTGTGGAGACCCCGTTAAAATCCTCAAAATGGGGCAAGTCAGCGATAACGAAACCGTTGTCGTCATCCCGCTCCGCCCACGCACTCATGCCTGTAGAAAGCATGAAGGCTAACAGAATCAATGTGGTGCGTAGTAAACTGTTTTTCATCATGGTTTGGTTTAGTTAAAAAATGGTTTGGTTAAAAAATAGGATAACGCGATCGCCCATTGCCTGTAAAACACTTCAAGTGTCTTTTGCAAAGGGTTTTCTGTTATCAATTAGGTACAAGTACCCGTATGATGAGTACCCGATTGTTTGCAAAATAACCCATCCAACCTCGCGGTTTTTTGCTGTCATTTGTCCATTCCTGTTTTGCAGCCGGCAGCAATCATTTGGTTTTATCCAGGTTATCAGCGTCTGCTAAAAATAATAGCCACCAAGCTTGTGCTTTGTGTAAAAAAGGGAAAGCCGCTAAGCTTTCCCTTAAACCACTACTTATGAAGAATAAACTGCAGTAACCACTCTGCAGTCATGGCTTTCTGCAATAATGTTACACGTAGATATCTATAATCAGTCATCTGCACGGTAAAAAATTGCAACAACAAAAGTACACGGCTTGTATTTGTTCACAATACCCTCCAGCACGTAATTTTCGCGCCAAAAAGTTAAAATATGTTATACCATCAAAATGCAGAATTGCCGCCAGGATTCCATGCACTCAAGAGGATTCCATGTCAATGTGTTAAAATATTCGGGTAAGTCACCAATGAAGGGTTATTTTTGATTATTTATGATATCTATTGGTTGAACATGGGTCGACCGCTATGCTTGCTTATGCCATTTTCGAGTTATTGCTGTGCTGCCATACATGATTTTACGCCAGTTAGTTAGTGCGCTCCAATGCCTTCAAAATAACTACTGTCCATTCCATGTATGCTGAATCTAAATAATTGTTTATATTTAACAGAATTAATTATGATGCAGATGATTACACCCAAAAGCTTTGTTTTATTATTGTTATCGTGGTGGTTGTCAGTGCCATTAATCGGGCAGGACATTCACCAGGAAGCATCATCCCTTGTGGAAGTCTCCCATGCGCCAGGTGAGAAATTGGCTTTTGGGACAAAACACCACAAACACGATGAGGTTTTTAGTGTCCGCAATGACTTACCCCCTCTGCAAAGCATTAAACGTACTGGCTTAAACATGCCGGTTATCTCTGATGCCAGGGGTTTGGATTATTGGGATGAGATCGAATTGTTGATCTTGTCACCTGACCAATTTGGCACAGAGGAGTTGCGCGCGGTGCTTGATGGATATGAAGAGATCAATGCGGCAAGTTTTCCGGCTGCCGATCTTCCAGACCTTTCCTTATCGGATCTGATGCCTTATGACGTGGTGATGATCTTTAACAATAACCAATGGGAGGAGGCGGCCGGTGTCACCCCCTCACATGTTGGTGACGTGTTGGCAGCCTATCTTGATGCAGATGGCTTGTTCATAGAGAATTCCTATGTGATGGACTATTCCGGAAGCCCATGGGGGCTGCAGGGTGACTATGTAACCGGGGATTACTCAGCTTTTACGCAAGCCAGCGATGACATCGTCGGGGAGTTTGATATGGGTGTTATCCACGAGCCTGAGCATCCGGTCATGACTGATGTCGATCATTTTGGTATGGAATCAGTCACATTGATTCAGGACAACCAGGTGGCTGAAGGAGCCACCCGCATTGCAGACTGGGAAAACGGAGAGGTGCTGCTTGCCGTGAAGGAGCAGGTTGCATCGCTCAATTTTTTGCCGATGAGTGGTGGCGACATTAATTTTACAGGTGATGGCGCAACGCTGTATAAAAACCTGGCTATCTGGCTTATGCTGAATTCAGCACCAGCTGACTCACCTGGCATTCCCGCCAATTTCACGATTGAACCAGGCGAAATGGGGACGTTAGAGGCCAGCCTGACCTGGACGAACCCTGATGAAACCATGGATGGTTCAGCACTGGACGAGCTGGATGCAATCAATATATACCGTGACAATCAATTGGTGCATACGGTCGAAAATCCACAACCGGGAGAATCGGATGGCTATCTGGATGACAGCATAACCGAGGCAGGGATGTACGACTACGCAATTCATGGTGAAAATGATGCCGGCGAGGGGCTTCCGGCACGTGCTGATGTATTCGTTGGCGAGGATTTACCCGGAGCGCCATTGAATATTCAACTTACCGCAGAGGGAAATGATGGGGCGATCTCCTGGGATCCGCCTGTGGATGGACTGCATGGCGGCTATTTTGACTCCTCCGATTTGCGCTATCATGTGGTGCGTTTTCCTGATGAGACCACGGTGGCTAGCCATATCAGCCAGACTGACTATACGGATACCGACATTCCCGTTACAGGCAACTATTATTATGCAGTGACCACCGTAAATGATTTGGGTGAAGGCGGGACCGGGGAGTCCAACGTCGTGCTCCTTGGTGCGGATGACTTGCTGTTGTTTGAATCTTTTGACGGGAGTGTTTTTCCACCTACTGGATGGACCTACGTCAATGGCGTTCCCGGGGCATATTGGGAACAGAACAGCAATTACTCCATTGATGGAGATTATTCTGCCCGTGCATATCAGGGGTATCAGTCGGATTACCAGGCAGATGAGTGGCTGATCACCCCACTGTTGGACTTTGATGATCCGGCTGCACAACTGCTGACTTTTTATGGCTTCACTACGACTACCGATACGGACGGCATCCGTGAGACCATTTATGTAATGGCTGTTGACGAGGCCTATGACAATGTGGAGGACCTGCATGACCATGGTATCCTGCTTGGGCAGGTGTCTACAAGCACCACCTGGGAGGAGTTTATCATTGACCTGACCCAGCTCAGCGGCGAAATGCACCTGGCCTTCCTGTATCATATAGGTCCGGAAGACGATACTTCTTTTGCCTGGGTATATATCGACCAGGTCATGGTCGGCGATTTTAACATTCACATGCTGACCGTAGAAGAACCTGAAGGAGAAGGCAGTGTTGAGCCCGCACCGGGAGATCACATGTATGTGGAAGGAAGCAATGTGGATCTGCTGGCTATACCGGAATATGGTTGGGACTTTAGTCACTGGGAAGGTGACGTGCATGAACCGGGTCAGATGCAGACGACCATTCAGATGGATGAGGATAAAACAATCAAAGCTCACTTTGTTCCGCTGGAGCCCACACCTACGCCACACTTTGAAGATTTTACCGGGGTAGCCACGGGTGATCTCCCGGTAGGATGGACCAGGACACATGAGAACTGGGGTGCCTGGCCGGCAGCGAACGCCGGTGGGAGACGGCCAGAAATGCGCTTTCATTGGAATCCAGGCTCCGATGACCAGCTGTTTCGGCTGACAAGCAGGCCAATAGATGCCAGCCACGAGGATGAACTTGAACTTTCATTTAAACATTTTGTGAACAATTTCCTGGGTGGATATACCATCAAGGTGCAGTCATCCACAGATACCATCTCCTGGAACACGGAATGGAGCATGGATATCCACAGTGTGGATAAGGGAAGGCTGGAAGTTTCCCCTGAGCGCTATCAAAAAGATCCTGATGTCTTCCTTGACCAGAGAGAAGGTATGCTGGATCACGGCCCGGAAGAAGTGACCATTGATCTTGACCATCTTGCCGGCGAAGAAGAATTTTTCATTGCTTTTGTTTTTGAGGGCGACAACAGTCGAATTAATAGTTGGTTCATAGATGATGTGTTCATCGCTCACGTGCAACCTACGCAGCATGTCCATTTCATGGTTGAAAACAGCCTTGACGGTGAACCAGTAAGCGGTGCGCAGATTACCTTTGATGAATATCCCGCTGAATCCATTACGAACCAGCAAGGGCAGGCCAGCGTGGAACTGCCGGCAGGAGCATATACGGCATTTCTCAGCAGGGAGAGTTTCCATGACGCGGAAAAATCATTTGAAGTGGCTGATGAAGACCTCAGTCTGCACGTGTTCATGGAACCTGTGGATGGGGCACACAATGTGGTGTTTAACGTCGACATGGCCACGGCTACCTTTGGAGAGGAGGAGATCCCCTTTGACCCTGAAGCTGGTCATCAGGTATTTATTTCAGGCTCTTTCGAAGGTGAATGGCCCGTGCCGGGAGCGGATCCGGAACTTGAACTTACACCCAGACCGGAAAATCCGGATATGTTTACGCTTACGCTCTCACTGCCTGATGGCGAATATGCCTACAAGTATTTTGTTGTCCCCGACGGGCAACCAGGCTGGGATTATGCGGAATGGGAAGGAGCTCCCGACAGGACAGTTGATGTGGATGGCCCCATGATGATCAATGATGTGTGGGGTGAGGGAGAGGTAAGCATTGATGATACTGACGTTGCAAGGATCACAGCCTACCCCAACCCTTCGAAAGACCTGTTCATGATCCGTGCTTCTGAGCCCATCAAAAAGGTGTGGCTCAAAGATCTTCATGGCAGGCTTTATCATCAATCCGCAGACCATGGCTATGAGGTGACTGTCCATACCTCCGGAATCCCCTCAGGCATGTACCTGGCCAAGGTTCAAACCAAAAGCGAAACACAAACCCTGACAATTCAAATTATTCATTAACCAACACCCATTTTATCATGAATTTCCAAAATACAAGCATGTTTTTATTGTTGCTCCTATTGAGCACCAGTGTTTTTAGTCAATCAATATCGCGCTCAGTGATTTCATCGTCCGGGTATGATGGCTCCGCCGAGCATTACCAGGTATCATGGACCATTGGTGAAACAGTTATTGGCACTTTTGCTGCCGGCGATGTCATGCTAACCCAAGGTTTTCATCAGGGGGAGATCCTGGTCACATCCATTGAAGAAACGGATCCCGGCCAAAAGATGATCGCCTATCCAAACCCTGCGCATGATGAACTATATATTCGGGTTGACAATCCGGAAGGCTTGCGCTATGAAATATTTGACGTCAATGGACAGCGAATTGCAGGTGAGCAAATTACCTCGCCAACTACATCTGTAAATGTGAGCAACCTTTCACCTGCTATCTATTATATCAAACTCAAAAAAGATCAGGAGGCTAAACAAACTTTCAAGATTATCAAAAGATAGACGGCTATTCCAAACAGATTTTATCACATAATCAATAAAGAACGAATCATGATGAAACTTTTTCCATACACTTTGATGCTTATTCTGGGACTTGTTGCCAGCTTTTTACCTGCCAATGCACAGGCTCCGCATGGGTTCAATTACCAGGCCGTGGCGCGCGACGCCTCAGGTGAAGTGATCGCTGACCAACAGGTTGCCTTGCAGGTTGGATTGTTGCAGGGCAGTGCCGAAGGTGAACTCCTTTACCGGGAAGTTTTCACTCCTGTGACAGATGATTTTGGCCTTGTACAAATCGTTATCGGCACTGGAAGCGTGCTGGAAGGTGACTTTGAGGCAATCGACTGGGGCCAGGGGCCTTATTTTGCGGAGATAGCCATTGATGTGCAAGGTGGCTCAGACTTTGTTGCCATGGGCACCACCAAGCTGCTCAGCGTACCTTATGCGCTACATGCCAGGACCTCTGCCGATGCTTTCAGTGGTGACTATCACGACCTTAACAACCTCCCTGACCTTGAAGGCATGGTTGCCTATGCGGATCCCGAGCCAGGTGATATGCTATACTTTGCCGGAAATGCATGGCAAGCCATTCCAATAGGGGAGGAGGATCAAGTGCTTCGACTTGTGGAAGGCATACCACAATGGGTGACTTTTGAGACCGGGGCCGATGAAGATTTGGTCATCGATATCGATGGGAACGCTTACCCAATTGTTGAAATAGACGGTGTGAACTGGATGGCAGAAAACCTGAGAGTTACAAGGTACAGCAATGGTGACGACATACCCCACGTGACCAGTGATGATGATTGGTCTGACCTGGATACCGGGGCTTATGCCGCGTATAATAATGATGATGACAACTCTCCGGTATTTGGCATTTTGTATAACTGGTATGCAGTGGATGACGATCGGGGAATTTGTCCGGAGGGATGGCGGGTTCCTACAGATGAGGAATATGAAGACCTGCTCTACTATGTGGACCCAGGTGCTTCCATTAATGACAACATTGCGGGCGGACGCCTAAAGCACACAGGCACCACGGATGACGGAGAAGGTGGCCTTTGGTCGCCGCCCAACACAGGAGCAAGTGACGACCATGACTTTTCCGCCTTACCCGCAGGAGCGAGGTTTTCAGGAGGAGGTTTTGGCGGACTGCACGATCTGGCCTATTTCTGGTCAGCCACCCCAACACCTTCAGAGCAACTCCAGAGGGCCTGGATATGGTATATGTCCTATACCAGCGATATATTCTACCGAAACAATTATTCGCGTGTCCAGGGACATAGCGTACGCTGTATCCAGGACCAGTCCGAATAATGATGCAGCAGCTTTTTAATCATGCCGTCCGGACAAACGCAATTTATCAAATATTAACCTTGGATACCATGAATTATTTAAAGACCACCGTGATCACCCTGTATTTTTTACTTTTTACAATCTGCGCCATATCCCAACCACCCCGCCAGTTCAACTACCAGGCGGTCATTCGCGATGATGCCGGTCAGGCCATCGTTGCGGAAGAGGTGGCAGTGGACATAGCCATCCTGCAAGGTAGCCCGCAGGGAGAATCCGTATTTTCGGAAACCCACCACACGGAAACCAATGAATACGGACTGATCGACCTGCAAATCGGTTCGGTCAACGAACTGGGCGACATCGACTGGGGCAGCGATGCCTATTTTGTTGAGATCAAAGTAAATGGCGAGCTAATGGGTACCAGTCAGTTGTATAGCGTGCCTTTTGCGCTCCACAGCGAAACATCGGGCGATGCTTTCAGCGGCGACTACCATGACCTGGATAACCAGCCGGATCTGGATCATTTTGTCGATCTCGCGGACCCGGAAACTGGTGACATGATATTTTTTGATGGGGAATCCTGGAATGCCATTCCGGTAGGAGATGACAACCAGTATTTGGTCATGCAGGAAGGCTCGCCCCAATGGACCACCATCGCATTTAAGCCAGAAGTTATAACCACTGCAGTGAGCAATATCACTGAGCATTCTGCACAGTCTGGTGGCCATGTGATCGGAGATGGAGGTGCGGACGTGACAACCCGTGGTGTGGTTTGGTGCACCAGTCCAAACCCCGACCTTGATGATCACGAAGGATATACAAGTGATGGGCAGGGAACCGGGGCGTTTACAAGCGAAATGACAGGCCTTTTGGAAGAAACAACCTATTATGTCAGGGCATATGCCACCAATAGCGAAGGCACCAGCTATGGTAACGAATTTGAATTTGAAACCATCGCGGAAGTGATTACCTATGTGCTTGCACTCGAAGCCAACCCTGAGGAGGGCGGCGCTGTAGCGGGTGATGGCGAATATGAAGCTGGCCAGGAAGTTCAGGTTACTGCCACCCCTGCCGATGGGTATGTGTTTTTGAACTGGGTCGATGATGAAGACAACCTGGTAAGTGATGAGGCTACTTTTGATTACACCATGCCGGCAGAGGATGTAACCCTTACTGCGCAATTTGAAGAAGAAGCAGATGGTACCGTTACGGATATCGATGGCAATGTCTATACCACCGTGACCATTGATGACACGGAGTGGATGGCGGAAAATCTGCGTACGACAAGGTACGCCAATGGAGATGATATTCCTGGAAACCTTGATTCGGATGACTGGCTGGATGCCACAGAAGGTGCATATGCGGTATTTCCGCATGATGATGTGAGCGGCATCGATTCTGAAGAAGAAATGGTGGATGCTTACGGCAAGCTTTACAATTGGTTTGCCCAGGATGACGACAGGGGTTTGTGCCCCGATGGTTGGCGTGTGCCTACTGATGCAGAATGGACATCATTAACCGATTACCTGATCGACAACTATTCAGGAATCCATTCGAACAATGTAGCAAATCGCCTGAAGGATTGCCGGCAGGAGGGATCCCCCATTGGCGGCGACTGCGATACGACCGAACATCCTCGTTGGGACAGCCACAATTCACATCACGGGACAGATGAGTTTGATTTTAGTGCTTTGCCTGCTGGCGCACGAATTGGAGGAAATTTTCATTTCAATGGATGGTACGGATACTGGTGGTCTGCATCTGCACATTCAGATGAGGAGGCCTGGAGCCGCACCATGATGAACTCAAGCGGGAGTGTGTCCCGGGGCTATGGGAATAAAACCAACGGTGGCGCCATCCGATGCATCAAGGATGAATAGCCATCCCTTCATGAGCCGTGCAGGCAACTGGTTAAACGCCGGTTACCTGCACGGTGATTGTTTTTACCCCTTGTTTCGTTGTCACCTGCAAGAAATACACGCCTGGATGAAATCCGCTCACCTCAATGGCATGCTCAGATGCATTTGTCTTTGATGTGGAGTATACCTCCTGTCCGGATAGGTCCAATACCCGGATATGGTCAATGCTTGTGCCCGACTCGACGAAGATGGTGTTCTTTGCCGGAATTGGGTACACCCTAAGCGTCTCTTCCCCGGCATCAGTTACCGCAACATCTGACTCCACCTCAAAATCGATGGTCATGATATCTGAACTTCCGGTGGTATATACCGACTGCACCCCCGCGGTGTATTCGCCAGAAGGAAGATCTGAAAAGAGGTAGGTGGTTTCTGTGATCTCCGTGGCCACTTCTTCGCCATCGAGATAGACATTAAAGCCGAGAAATGCCTTTTGATTGCTTCGCGACGTTTGTGGGTGAACTGTGGCCAGGGGCGTGTCAAGTTGCTTTCGCTCAGGTGCATCACCCGCAGCTACTATTGCTGGTTCTTGACGAAAATCAAGGTCAGTATATTTTGTGCCAAAAGCACGCAAAAGAAAGTTTTGTTCATAATCCCATTCGGAGATGCAGGTAAACGGACTGTCAGGATCGGTAATGTCTGACACGCCCAACTGTGTGTTAGGTACGAAATCCCAGGGTTCACCAACACCATCATCCACTGCAATACCAAGAAACCCATAAAAGCTGAGTCCAATGAAAAAGCCATCCGGGGTCTCCAGGGGTGATGTAAAGTGATAAGTGTTCCACTGATTGTCGATATTGGTCACGTGTTCGACTGAGTACAACACATCGTTTCGGTCCGGCATGCCACTTTCATCAAGTCCGAGCACCCAGATATTGACCACATAATGCGGGCCGCCCTCCGGGGTCAGGTACCAGGACATTTGCTCCAGCTCAGCAAAGGCATGGTGCGCGGCCCCCATCACACTGTGATGGTCCCCGTGGAATCCAAGCTGCGCATCGACCACGCCATCATCATACCGGAAAGAATGATCTTCAGAAAAGTTATTCCAGGAAAACAAAGCCTGCCCGGGGTCCATGCCGTCCGTGTCGACTTCCAGGTTCAATGGCTCCCTGATATCGTCCTGCAAGTAGACGTATACATCTTTGTCTTCCTGACTCACGGAAACGCTGATCGTTTCCGGCAAATACCCTTCGGCAGTTATGTTGGCCGTGTATTCGGCTCCGGCAAGCAGCCCGGCAGTAACCCTGCCCTGTTGGTCTGTGGTGTAAGTTTCGTTATCCACGGCAACGGATGCATCTGCAACCGGCGCTTCATCCACGCTGCTTTCTTTAACGTGAAAAGTTACATCGTATATATCGGCAACGGCTTCGATCATGATATCGTCGAGAAACCAACCGTGCGCATCCATTCCTTCGTAAAGAAACGCGATATATATTGTCTCCCCGGCATATTGATGGAGGTGGATGGTGGTTTCTACCCATTCACCCAGCACGCTTTCCGGGTTCCATACTTCCTGAAAGTCGCCTTGGGCAGGATCTCCGCTTCCGGTAGAGATCCACACGCTGTTGCTTTCGTACCAGTTGGCGAATGAATTGATTGACCAGAATGACAGGCTGAGGCCACCTTCCTCAGGTATCTCAATGGCTGGTGTGATCAACCAGCCTTCCTGGTGCTCTCCCATGGGGCCATAATTATGCAACGCGCTTTGGTTGCCTCCTGGTGTATGGTTTTGGGTGTCAGACAGCTCCCACTCCATGCTGCCGCTTTCGTTATACATGGTCATGCCATCAGGTGGAAATTCACTGCTTTCGAAGTCTTCTATCCAAGGAAACGTATTGATCACCTCTTCTTCTTCCGCAGCATGCAATGGTGCAGCCATATAGGCGACACCAATCGCAACAAACAGCAATGCTTTCATCGTGAGTAATCTTCCTGCATACATATGATTTGCTTTTTTGATTGAAACAACATGAATGAACCGTGCAAACATCTTGGTTTTCTCAAAAAGATGCGTACCCGCTGCAAGGTATTTTTGCTGCTTCATGCAGGTAATTTTGACAAAAAAAGCCGGAGGTTGGAGACTCCGGCTTTGGTGTGCATTAAGGCTTTTTAGTGCTGTTAATCTTCCCGGTTTTTTACGTATTTGTCAAACCACTCCAGCCACTCCCAGTGCATGTGCAATACGGACTCACGGGCACGGTAACCGTGGCTTTCGTGTGGAAGCATGACCAGCCTGACGGTGGCGCCGTGGCCACGCAGGGCATCATAATAGCGCTCGCTCTGCATCGGGAACGTCCCGGAGTTGTTGTCGTCGGCCCCGTGGATGAGCAGCATCGGTACCTCCATCTTATCGGCATGCATAAAAGGCGACATGGCATTATACAGATCGGGTGCCTGCCAGTAGGTTCTCTCTTCCAGCTGGAAGCCGAAAGGGGTGAGGGTGCGGTT
>PUPG01000208.1 GCA_003553005.1 Bacteroidales bacterium | reverse complement strand
TCCGAGTGATGGCAATACATCCACCAGGCTGCTTACGATGGTGGTCTTGCCCGTGCCGGCATATCCTTTGAGAATAAACAGGGAGTTGGGATTTGGATCCACCAGGAAAGCAGCCAGCGCTTCGATCAGGCCATCCTGGTCGTGTGTCGGCGCATAGGGAAACCGTGTTTTAACTGCTGCAGATATTTCAGCTGCTGATTTTGCCATATCAAGATTTGATCAGAAGGGGTAGCCGATGCCCAGGTTAAAGTTCCACTTGCTGAATGCGGGTAAGCCACCGGCCCAACGGTCACCGGAAGGCATCGCCGGATTGTGCAGCGGGAAGGCGGCGTCGAGCCGGACAAGAAAGAAGTTGAAATCCAGTCGCACCCCCGCACCCAGGCCGATGGCTATTTCCCGGTAAAAGCGGTCAACGCGGAACTCGCCACGGGGAAACTGTTCATTTTCCTGTAGGAACCATACATTCCCCGCATCCATGAAGAGTGCACCATGCCAATACCGGTATACCGGGAAACGATATTCTACGTTGGCCTCGAGCTTGATGTCCCCATACTTGTCGAAGCGCAACAGGTCGGATTCTTCGTACCCCCCCGGACCGAGGTTGTATATGCTCCAGGCCCTGACGCTGTTGGCCCCCCCACCATAATAACTTTTTATGAAAGGCATGACATCCGTATTGCCGTATGGCACGCCAACTCCTCCCATAACTCTGAAAGCCAGCGTGTTGTTTTCGTCCAGCATGCGATAATACCTGAAATCCGCATCCGCTTTTACATATTGGGCAAAGGGAATGTCCCGCAAGGTGTAATTGTGCTCTTCGTTCTTCGATAAATCCATCCATTGAGCAGCCATGTACATCAGGTTGCCCGCCGACTCCACATTGGTGCGGAAGTACACAAAGTCCGCCTCCCGGTCGATTTGCTGTGTGCTGTAGGTATAATTGTACTTCATCCCACCAATAAGATGGTCACGGTACCTGCTCAGGATTAGCGGGTTGTCGTCGGGGATGTTGGACTGCAGGATGGAGTCATTGAAAATTTTGATTGAGCTGACCTCCAGTGGCGTGAAATGGTGCTGCCGGCGCGCATCCTGGCTCCACCTGACCCCGTAACTGAAGTTAAGGATATACCTGGTGTAATCGGGACGTTGGCGGTAATTGAATCCGGACAGGATCGTGGTTTGTGGCCTGGCCGTGCGCGACAAATTGTCAAATCCGATGGGAAACAATAATTTGGGGAAATCGACGGACACCTCAGTTCCAAGTTCAACGGTATTAAAGGGCAGTCGTTGAAAAATCTCTTGATCTGAAGATTCTCCGCTGACCTCCAGGGCGCCCTTCAGGCGCAGATTCAGGATTTCTGCCCCGCCAAATACATTCCTGTTCTGATAGAGAAAGTTGCTGGCAACACCCAGGTTGCCAGCGGTATTCAGCCCTTCTGCCTCAATGGTGAAGGCGTTTGAAGGCGCCCGCGTCAGCTCCACGCTTGCATCCAGGAAGCCCAGGGTGTCCTGGGGGTTATCTTCCGGTTGGTCGGTTTCGCGGAAACGGAGATTGATATAACGGAAGTTCCGGAGTCCGGCCAGGTAATGGTGGGTTTGCTCCAGGCGCTGCTGGTTGAATAGCTCCCCGGGTTCGAACAGGATATTGTCGGCAATGGTTGATGGCCTGATCTTAAGCGGCTCATTGTGCAGAAAAACATAGGTGTTCCCGGGGTCCTCATTGCTTTGGTGTTTCGTGGTGTCTGCATAAGCCACATCCGGGTCCAGACGCCTGTACTCGGGGTAAACGTATATGTTGTTGATCTTGTACCTTTTATGTGGCAACACCCGCAGACTGTCGGGGTGCCGGTCAAAACGGCTGCGTGGGTTGTCGATGATCACCTCGAGGTCCACCTGTTTGTTGTTCAGCGTGCTGTCCACCTGGAAGAAGATGAAGTCCCGTGAAAAGTTAAAAAAACCTTCATTTTTCAGGTGCCTGGTCATTCGCTGCCTTTCCTGGTGCAAATGCTCCGCATCATAACGGTCACCACTGATGAGCAGCGAGTTGATCGTGTCTGCATACACAAAAGCGGCCAGGTGCTCATCGCGGATCTGGTAATCAATGTTCCGGATGGTGTAAGGAATATTCCCGGTGATGTGGTAGGTCACATTGGCCCGTTTGCGCCGGGTGTTTACCTCGTGATCCACTTCGGCATTGAAGTAACCCCTGTTTTGCAGAAAGAGCTCCAGTTGACGTCCGGAGTGCTCGGCAAGCGCCGGATCATAAATCACCGGTGGTTCGCCGATGTTTTCTTTTAACCAGCTCCTGAAGCGATTGTCTTCACCCCGGTCGGCCATCTGGTAGATGCTTAGATGAAAACGGTAAAAGCCGAGCAATCTTCGATTCGGGTTCTGCTGCAGGTGGCTGCGCAGTTCGTGGGCATCGACATCGACCGCTTCGGCCTCAATCCGGTTGCGGTTGAGCAGATATTGCCCCTCAGGAATGTTTCGCGTGGGGCTGCAGGACGCAAAAATCAAGCCCAAGAGGGAAATTAGAAGAAACAAATGTGGTTTGGGGTTCTGCACTGCGCCGCTTGTCAATAGTTTATCCTGCAAAATTAACGATTATGTATCATATGCGCTGATACATCAGCATCCTTTTCAATATTATTTTGCCGCCTCGCCGGTCAGGATGCTGTTTCGGTTTGATTCCAGTTTGCTGGCCAGGGAGCACAAAGGGGACTTGCCACAACGCATTGTTTTTTGAAGCTGCATCAGGCTTTTTCCTATCTTTGTGTGCAAAAAGCGATGGCACTCATTCAAAGTATATCAGGCATTCGTGGCACCATAGGCGGACTTCCCGGCGAGGGACTCTCGCCGCTTGACGTGATGAGGTTTGCAGGGGCTTATGGCATGTGGTTGCGGAAAAAACACGGTGATCAGCCCATTCGTGTCGTCATTGGGCGCGATGCGCGGTTATCCGGTCCAGTTGTATCTGATGTGATTGCTTCTACATTGCGGTCTATGGGTATAGATGTTATTGACGCCGGGTTATCTACGACGCCAACCATAGAAATGGCTGTGATCATGCTGGGTGCCCACGGTGGCGTGGTCATTACGGCCAGCCATAATCCGAAAAACTGGAATGCCCT
>PUPG01000005.1 GCA_003553005.1 Bacteroidales bacterium | reverse complement strand
CTCTCGTTTTATACAAATGTACACTTTTTCGCCTTAACAGGCGTCCTGATGGACAGCACCCGGGTGTGGTAAAGGCAGGAAAAGGGAAATGAATGAAGAATGAAGAATGAAGAATGAAAAATAAAGAATGATCCACAAATGAGCACAAATGGGTCCACAAATGGGCGCAAATATTTGTGTGCATTTGTGGATACAGAGAAACCAAAACACAAAGTGTTGATTAGGTGTGTTTTGCAAAAAACATAAACAGATAAAACGCTTTTTGTACATTTGATGTGCCGGGCACGAACATTCGCACCAAGCCGTTGTTTAAGAAACAACCCACATTGTTTTGTTTGGAATGGTTTTTGGTGAATCAATGGTGAATCAATGCTGTGTGGTAAGCCTGTTTCATCACTGCCTGTGCACAACATAAAGTAATGCATATGAATTATTCAGGAAGAAAGAATCTGGCCCGGAATGGGGCGCTTTTGCTATTGCTTGTTCTCCTGGTATGGCCCACGGTAGCCAGGGGGCAGTATTTTGGACGGAACAGGCCAAGTTACCAGCGTTTTGACTTCCAGATGTTTCAAAGCCCCCATTTCGACATCTATCATTATTTTGAAGACGACTCCATTCCGAACTTCGTGGCCAACGCCCACGAGAAATGGTATGAGCGGCATCAAAAGATATTCAAGGACACCTTTGAGACCCGCAATCCCATCCTGATCTATGCCAATCACCCGGAATTTCAGCAGACCACGGCCGTTGGCGGGATGATCGGTGTGGGAACCCTGGGTGTGACGGAAGCCTTGCAAAATCGTGTGGTGATGCCCATCCTGGAGACCAATGCGCAAACCGACCACGTGATCGGCCACGAGCTGGTGCACGTGTTCCAGTTCCGGCAGATGTTTTTGAAAGACTCCCTGGGCCTGAATTCCATCCGCAACCTTCCCCTTTGGTGGGTGGAAGGCATGGCAGAATATATGTCTATCGGCAGCGTGGATTCGCATACGGCGATGATCATGCGGGATGCCATACAACAGGATGATTTTCCCACCTTGCAAGAGATGACCCGTGACTATTCTTACAACCCTTATCGTTTTGGACACGCTTTCCTTTCCTTCTTTGGCCGCACCTGGGGCGACTCGCTGATCACACCCATGTTTTCCCAAACTGCCAAATTCGGATATGAGCGTGCGCTGGAACGGGTCGTTGGCCTCGGCCACCGCACGGTTTCCAATATGTGGAAATCGTCCATGGAAAACCATTATGGTCCATTAATGCAGGATAGCGCCAGGCACGTGCCTGTGGGTAAGGGCCTGGTAACCCCCGAAAACTCCGGCTCGATCAACATTGCGCCTTCCGTCAGTCCGGATGGCACGAAGATCGGCTTCTTCTCCGAACGGGACTTGCTTTCCATCGACCTGTTTCTGGCTGACGCAGAGAGCGGTGAGGTCATCTCCAAGTTGTCGAGTGCCACCCGCATGGGAGATATTGACGGATACAACTTTTTTGAGTCCAGGGGAACCTGGTCGCCCGACGGGAACCGGTTTGCCCACGTAGCCGTTAAAAGGGGAAAAAATCAGTTGGTGATCGTCGATGTAAACAGGCCAAGGAGGACGGAAGAGATCAAAATTCCCGGCGTGCCAGCCTTCAATAACCCAACCTGGTCGCCCGACGGAAACTACATTGTGTTTAACGGCCTGGTAGATGGCCGGCCCAACCTGTATCGCTTCGACCTGGCAAGCAAGGAGGTGACCCAGCTTACGGACGACAGGTACTCATACATCCATGCTGCTTTTTCTCCTGACGGACGGCACCTGGCTTTTGCCACCGACCGGCCACAATCAGCACAGGCAGGCGGAAAACTCAACCTGCATATGAACCTGGGCATCATGGACCTCGACAACCCGGGAGGGTCCATCACCGTGCTGGACGCGTTTCCCGGAGCTGAAAACATCAACCCGGTATTTGCCCCCGATCAAAACAGCCTCTATTTTTTGAGCAATGCCGATGGTTATCGAAACCTCCACGAGATAGAACTGGAGACCGGCCAGGTTTACCGGCTCACCGATTATTACACCGGTATCAGTGGGATCACGCACATGACTCCCGCCATCAGCGTATCCGTCGAAACGGGCCAGGTATTTTACAGCCATTTTCAGGCCGGCGATTATTCCATATACAGTGCTTCCCCGGCCGACTTTGAAAAGGTAGAAGTAGACCCCATGGAAATCGACATGACCGCCTCCATTCTGCCACCTTTTGAAGCAGCCGTGCCTTCCGTGGTGGATGCATCCCTTGACGTGGAGCCCATCGAGCCCATACTTCCGCAGGAAGACCTGCAAGAAAAGCCTTATGACAGCCGGTTCGGACTCAGCTTTATCGGCAGCTCAGGCGTGGGCATGGCGACCAGCCGCTTCGGGACTGGTGTGGCCGGAGGGGTCAGCATGCTATTCAGTGACGTAACCGGCGACAATCAGTTGTTTGCCAACCTGGCCGTGAATGGAGAGATTTATGACTTTGGCGGCATGGTGGGTTATCTCAACCAGAAAAGCCGCATCAACTGGGGAGCCTCTGTTTCCCACATCCCTTACCCGTTTTCCACCTTGCGGCTGGTGCAGGACACCCTGGAGACGGACGATGGTCCCGTCCAGGTGGACAACCTGCAGTTGCTGACGCAGCGAACCTTTGAAGACCAGATTGGGGTGTTTGCCGCTTATCCGATTTCCACCACCCGGCGTATCGAAGCCGGTGCCAGCCTGGCTTGGTATTATTTCCGCATTGACGCGATCAACAACTACTACTACCAGGGGTTTCCCGTGGGTTCGCCTGAGCGGGAGCGCCTGGATGCTCCTGATGGATTTTCCCTGCAGCGTGTGAATATGGCTTATGTGGGCGACAATTCCTTTTTCGGGATGGCTTCCCCGATGGCGGGCTTCCGTTACCGGCTTGGTGGAGAAAGGATGTTTGGACGGGTCAACATGTATACGGTGACGGCAGATTACCGGCACTATTTCCGGTTCAATCCGGTCACCATTGCCATGCGGGGCATTCACCGCGGCCGCTATGGCCCGGAGGCGGAAAACGACCTGTTTTATCCGCTCTACCTGGGTTATCCGGGGTATGTGCGGGGCTATGACTTCTCCACGCTCAGGCAGATCGAATCTACCTTTGATGATGCCTT
>PUPG01000136.1 GCA_003553005.1 Bacteroidales bacterium | reverse complement strand
GCCGTGAAGGTCCGACACAAAAAAGAAGACATCACTCATCATCAGCCTGTTTTCTGAGCAAGCGTGGTTTGTTGTCTACCGACTCCAACATAACGGCGAAGCTGTCTTTTTGTTCGATGTCGGCGTCGGTGATGATGTGCAGGTCAACCAGGCTTCCTTTTGTCTCATAGCCGGTTTTGCAGGCATTCTCAATCGAGAGGGCAAGGCCCCAACCCTCGCACCAGGCCCGCAACAAGGCTTGCTTCCTTTTGTCGGGCGAGCAGTGCGCCAACAGGTCAATGTCACTGCAGGGCCCCACATCACCCGTCTTTACACTGCCAATGAGATAGATGGCCTTCACGCCAAAAGCGTCCATATCCAAAGCATCAGCCATGGCCTGCGCCATGTCGTAGCGCCACTTCCATTGGTCTTTCGTGGAATCCCCCATGCCATCCAAAAGTTTGAGGTTTGAAGTTTGAAGTTTGAGGTTACCCGAGGCATTTATGTGCAATTGGTAAAACCATTTGAGTTTATTTGCGGATCATTTGTGTTTATTTGTGGACACTACGTAAATGACGTTGCTGCAAAATTAGCAACCTCTGCGAGCCGCTGCGAGAACCCTTCTCCCACAGCCCGCCATAGCAATCCAAATCACCTTAATCCCTCCTTGCCACAGCAAACCCGAACCCCATAACCCCTTAACCCCGCAACACGTCTAATAGTCAAGCCCATCACAAAATCAGACAACTTCAAACCTCAAACTTCAAACCTCAAACTTCAAACTTCAAACCTCAAACTTCAAACCTCAAACCTCAAACTTCAAACCTCAAACTTCAAACCTCAAACTTCAAACTTCAAACTTCAAACCTCAAACCAAAAATATGCTGATTATCAGAATGATTCTATATACAACGTATTATCCGCCAATTGCTCTTTCGACACATAGGTCTCCTCCAGCATGACCTCTTCGGGCTGTACCGAGCCGCGTTCGCTTGGATACTCAATGGGTCCTTCAATACCCAATGGAATGCCAAGCATAATCCAGATCACGAACATCGGAATCCTGGCAATCATGAAAGCCACCGCATAGGGCAGCATCATCGCAATGAGCGTCCCGATGCCGGCGGTTTTATCGTATTTCTGTGCGAACACGATGACCAGCGGGAAATAGGGCAGCAGTGGGGTCAGGATATTGGAATAGGAGTCGCCGATACGATAAGCAGCTTGCGTAAGCTCTGGCGAATAGCCCATAAGCATGAGCATCGGGACAAATATCGGGGCCAGCAGGGCCCACTTGGCTGAGGCGCTACCCATGATCAGGTTCACAAAGGAAGCAATGATGATGAAAGCCACAAGCAGCGGAATGCCGGTAAAGCCGATCGCTTCCAGTCCGTCGGAACCTTTCACCGCGAGAATGCTTCCGAGGTTTGACCAGTTGAAATAAGCCACGAACTGGGCAGCTACAAAGGCGATGACGATGTAGAGGCCCATGGTGGACATCGACTTGGCGGTCATGTCAGACACGTCCTTGTCGCTCTTGATCGTTTTGGACACGATCCCGTATACCAGTCCGCCGGTAAAGAAGATGATGAACATGATGGGCACCAGTGAATCATAAAAAGGACGGAAACTGTTGGCTCCGGTCACGGGGTCATATTCACCGCGAAGCAGGCCATCGGCGGGAACGACAGCAATGGCTACCAGCGCAATCACAGCCAGAATGGAGATCAGTGACCATTTGAGTGCCTTGCGCTCGTGGGGTTTTACGTCGTTGTTGGCATCTTCGATGGCCAGGTCGCTATCCGGACGGTATGCACCCAGGCGGGGCACCACGATCTTCTCGGTGACGTACGTGCCGGCCAGACCGACAAGCGGTACGGACGCGGCCATCAGGTAGTAGTTGGAGAGCGGGTTGACCGTGTAGTCGGGATCAATGATGTTGGCTGCCGGCTCCGTAAAGGCGGCGATCATCGGGTCCAGTCCGGTGGGCAGGAAGTTGGCGCCAAAACCACCGGACACCCCGGCAAAGGCAGCGGCAATACCCGCAAGCGGATGCCTCCCCATCCCTAAAAAGAGTGCTGCACCCATGGGGATCAGCACCACATAGCCTGCATCAGCAGCTACCGAGCTGACCATACCCGCTACCACAATGGAAAACGTGATCAGGTACTTGGGCACCTTGGAAACAAAAACGCGCAGGGCGACCGAGATCATCCCGGTGTGCTCGGCCACGCCAATACCCAGCATGACCACCAGCACCAATCCCAATGGTGGGAAAGTAGCAAATACCTCAACCAGGTTGGTGAAGATCCGCTGGACACCCTCCTTGGTCAGCAGGTTTTCCACGACAATGTATTCCGCTTCAACGCCGGTGTCGGCGCCGGTTCCCGGGCGCATCACGGATACTCCGCTGAATATCCAGCTCAGGAGCAATACCACGCCCATCAAAATCGCAAACAAGGTTACCGGCTGGGGCAATTTGTTGCCGATAATCTCCACCTTGTCAAGTATTCGCTGAAAAACACCCCCTTGGGATTCGTCCTTTTTGGCCATAATGCATTATGTTATTGTTTGACTTACTTTGAAAACAGAGGCCAAAAATAATGTATTCGCCGTAAACACAAAAATTTATATTGGAATAATGACGGAAAAGGGCTACCGGATAATGGTCACCGTGCCCTCTGCGTAGCGCGTCTTACCCATCCGTGTATACTGAAGCACATAAAAGTACGTGCCATCCGGGGCACCATCCCCATCCCACCAGTTGTTGTAATAATCGCTGTGCTCGAACACCTTTTGCCCCCATCGGTTGTAGATGACCATCCTGGACCCGGGATAATGCTCCAGGTTTCTGATTTCAAATTCATCATTGAAGCCATCCGCATTTGGCGTGAACACATTAGGAATTTCCAGGTCGCAGTTCTGATCAGTCACGTCCTTGTCAATGTAGGCCACGCAACCGGTGATCGTGTCGGTGATCTCCACCGTGTACAGGCCGGGTTCCTTGACCATGAGGGTGTCATAAGTACGACCGGGCATATCGACACCACCAATCTGCCACTGGTACTTCCATTCAAAGCCGTCGTGGTTCAGCGGATGCACAGTGAGCAGGGTCGAGTCGCCCTCGCAGATGGGGATTTCCAGTTCGGATTCGATCTCTGCCTCGGGGAGCGGCAGGATCTGGATGGTCAGGG
>PUPG01000152.1 GCA_003553005.1 Bacteroidales bacterium | reverse complement strand
GGGGTGATCGACCCATCGGTTAAAATCTCAATCACCAGTTTCTCGTAGTCTGTTTTCTGCTCCACACGGTAATCTTCCACATGGAAGGTCACATTTTTGATGGGGGTAAAGATGGAGTCCATGGCAATCATCCCAATCACCGGGTTCAGGCCCTTGTTTTCCTCTGCGGGGACATACCCGCGACCGGTCTCCAGGGTCAGCTCCATGTTCAGGCTTACATCCTTCTCCATATGGCAGATGACCAGGTCGGGATTCAGCACTTCAAAGTCATTCAATGCAGCACCTAAGTCGCCGGCGGTAAGTTGTTCTTTGCCACTCACCTGTAACGTAAACTTCTCCGACTCCACATCCTCGGATTTGTTCCTGAATCGCACCTGCTTGAGGTTGAGGATGATTTCCGTCACATCTTCGACCACCCCTTTGATGGTCGAAAATTCGTGATCCACACCGTCTATTTTCACTGAAGTAATGGCAAAACCTTCGAGAGAAGAGAGCAGTATTCGCCTGAGTGCATTGCCAATGGTGATACCATAGCCTGGTTCCAGCGGCCTGAACTCAAATTTGCCCAGACGGTCGTCGGACTCAAGCATGATCACCTTATCCGGTTTTTGAAATGCTAATATTGCCATTGTGCTATCGTTTTTTGGTTCAATTAAGATGGAACAGATTACTTGGAGTACAATTCCACGATGAGCTGCTCTTTGATGTTCTCAGGGATAAGGTCTCTTTCCGGGAAGTTGAGAAACTTGCCCTTCTTCATGTCCTGATCCCATTCAAGCCACGAATAGATGTTTGAGCGCGAGGCCAGAGAGTCTGCGATCGCTTCCAGGCTTTTTGATTTCTCACGTACGCCGATGATATCTCCTGGGTTCACGGTATACGAAGGGATATTCACCAGTTTGTCGTTTACGGTGATGTGCCTGTGGCTGACCAGTTGTCGCGCAGCCCTGCGGGTTGGTGCAATGCCCAGACGATAAACCACATTGTCGAGCCTTGCTTCAAGCAGCTGGAGCAAGATCTCACCGGTAATCCCTTTGTGCTTTACGGCTTTTTTGAAGGTGTTCAAAAACTGTCTTTCCAGCAGACCATAAGTGTATTTGGCCTTTTGCTTTTCCAGCAACTGTACGCCGTATTCGGACTTCTTCCGTCTTTTTTTCATCTGGCCATGCTGACCAGGCGGGTAACTTTTCTTCTCAAAAGCTCTGTCTGCACCAAAAATGGGGTCTCCGAATTTGCGTGCAATTTTTGTCGTCGGACCTGTATAACGTGCCATATCTTTTTATTGATTCTATATTGTTTGACAAACAAAGTGGGATGATTACACCCTTCTTCTTTTTGGCGGGCGACATCCATTGTGTGGCAATGGGGTCACATCCATGATCTCGGTAACTTCCAGGCCAGCTGAATGCAGGGTACGGATAGCGGATTCGCGTCCTGAGCCCGGTCCTTTTACAAAAACCTTGATCTTTCTCATACCGGCATCATAAGCGATCTTGGCAGCATCTCCTGCAGCCATCTGCCCGGCATAGGGCGTGTTCTTCTTGGACCCTTTAAATCCCATTTTGCCAGCCGATGACCAGGAAATAACCTGTCCCTTCGGATTGGTTAGGGTTACGATGATGTTATTGAAAGATGCAAAAATGTGCGCCTGTCCTTGAGGCTCAACCTTTGCCACTCTTTTCCTGGCACCCCGTGTGCCTTTACTTGTTTTTGCCATAGTTCCTGTTGGTTTATTCTTCTGATCATGGGATGCATGATCGCATCCGCATCATATATTACTAAGCCCTATTTGGTGGCTTTTTTCTTGTTAGCAACTGTCTTCTTCCTTCCCTTACGCGTACGGGCATTGTTTTTTGTTTTTTGCCCGCGCAATGGCAAGCCAATACGATGGCGAATACCACGGTAGCAGCCAATGTCCATCAAGCGCTTGATGTTCATCTGCGTTTCTGAACGCAAGGCACCTTCCACCTTAAAATGTTCATTGATCGTATTACGCACCTTGGTCAGCTGTTGGTCATCCCAGTCTTCCACTTTCAGGTTGGGATCCACCTCAGCCAGTTCAAGAATTTTGCGGGCATTGCTCTGTCCAATGCCATAAATGTAGGTGAGGCTTACAAAGCCCCTTTTGTTTCTTGGAATGTCAACTCCAGCTATACGTGCCATATTGTTTCCTTTGTGTTGTGTTAATGCTTATGCCTGACGTTGCTTGAACTTGGGGTTTTTCTTGTTGATCACATACACCTTCCCCTTGCGACGCACTACTTTGCAATCGGAGCTTCGTTTCTTGACCGACACTTGTACTTTCATTTGTCCGTGTTTTTATCGTGTGTAAATTACTTATATCTGAACGTGATGCGCCCCTTGGTCAGATCATAGGGCGACATTTCCACTTTTACCTTGTCTCCCGGAAGGATTTTGATGTAATGCATCCGCATCTTACCGGAAATATGCGCGGTAATGACGTGGCCGTTTTCCAGCTCTACGCGAAACATGGCATTACCTAACGATTCAATAACCGTGCCGTCTTGTTGTATGGAAGCTTGTTTTGCCATAATAGCTATCGGATGATGATGGTGTTGTTTGGATTCATTTGCAATGCTTCTTCGATAAACGCGAAAGATGACAGGGGTTCTGCTTTTCCACCAATGACTGCGACGGTGTGTTCATAATGTCCCGACGGCAGTCTGTCGGAGGTACGGATGGTCCACCCATCCTTCTCCTGCACAACAAAACGCTTACCCATGTTGATCATTGGCTCAATGGCCACAACAAGCCCTTCTTTCACCTTTTCTCCCCTGCCCTTTTTGCCATAATTCGGCAACTCCGGAGGCTCATGGAGCTGTTTCCCCACACCGTGTCCTACGAGCTCGCGAACAACGGAGTATCCTGCATCTTCGGCGACTTTCTGGATCGACCAGGAGACATCTCCCAGTGTATTCCCGACCCGTGTGTTATCGATGCCAGTCATCAGGCAGCGATAGGTGGTCTCCAACAGGTGTTTTTTTTCCGGACTGATCTGACCAATGGCATAGGTGTAGGCCGAATCCCCGAAATACCCGTTTTTGCGCACGCCACAATCAATGGATACGATGTCTCCTTCTTTCAGGATTCTCCCTCCCGGAAAACCGTGCACCACCACTTCATTGGGCGAAATACACAGGGTGTAGGGGAAGCC
>PUPG01000138.1 GCA_003553005.1 Bacteroidales bacterium | reverse complement strand
CTCAGCGGCGGGGAAAAACGACGCCTCTACCTGCTCACCGTGCTGATGAAAAATCCCAACTTCCTCATCCTGGATGAGCCGACCAACGACCTCGACATCGAAACGCTGAATATTCTGGAGGACTTCCTGCTGAAGTTTCCGGGGTGCCTGCTCATCGTATCGCACGACAGGTATTTTCTCGACCGCCTTTCTGATCACCTGTTCGTCTTCAGGGATGTGGGTGACATCAAGGACTACCCGGGTAACTATACGGAATTCAGGGAAAAACAAAAGGCAAAGGCAAAATCCGCCCCGCGGAAAGACCAAAAGGTGAAAGCCCCAAAGTCTGTGAGGAAAAGGGAAAAGACTGGCCTGAGCTACAAGGAGCAAAAGGAGTTCGAGGCGCTGGAAGCGGATATTGAAGCGCTGGAAACGGAAAAATCTGTCCTGTTGGAAAAAATGAACGCAGGCACCTTGTCCCCCGATGAGCTCATGCAGGCATCCACAAGGTTTGAAGAGGTCGAAGCACAGCTCAATGAAAAATCAGACCGCTGGCTGGAGCTTTCCGAATGGCTTTAACCCGCATTATTCCTGTTTTTAATTCAGGTCAGATGCGAGGCGCAGAAAGCCGCCGAAACAGTATGCTACCTCAAGGCTTTTTATGAATCATGCAGGTTAAGTGCAATTACGCACCAAGCATCACCGGCATCACAAGCATGAGAATTTCTTCCTCTTTGTTCTCATTATCTACGGGCGAGATCAGTCCGGCACGATTGGGTTCGGACATCTCAAGCAGCACCTGGTCGGTGGTCAGATTATTCAGCATTTCTGCCAGGAACTTGCTGTTAAAGCCAATCTCCAGGTCTTCGCCTTCATAGTGGCAGGTAAGCCTTTCGTGCGCTTCATTGCTGTAATCCAAATCCTCAGCGGAAAGAATCAACTCTGTGCCGGCCACCTTAAACTTAACCTGGTAAGTGGTTTTATTGGAGAATATGGAAACGCGCCTGATGGCGTTCAGGAAGGGCTGCCTGTCTACCGTCATCTTGTTTGGATTCTTCGCCGGAATCACGGCAGAGTAGTTGGGGTATTTCCCTTCAATGAGCCGGCAGGTCATGATGATGTTTTTGAAGGTAAAGCGGGCGTTCGTTTCGTTGTACTCGATACGCACGGCTTCTTCATCATGCAGCAGGATCTGGCGCAGCTGGTTCAACGGCTTTTTGGGCAGGATCATGCTGGCCGTATCCTCCGCTTTCACATCATTCCGGCTATAGCGAACCAGCTTGTGTGCATCCGTGGCCACGAAAATGGTACCCTCATCGGAAAACTCACAATAGATTCCCGCCATCACCGGGCGCAGATCATCCGTGCTTGCTGCAAAAATGGTCTTGGTAATGGCCTGGTATAAAATATCCGATTCAATGGATACCGTGCTGGAATTCTCCAGCGGCGGCACCTGCGGGTATTCGTCCCCATTCTGCCCGGCCAGTCTGTACTTCCCCTCCCCCGCTATCAGGGTGATCCCAAAATTATCCTCATCAATGTCAAAGGTGACCGGGATTTCTGCAAAGGTTTTCAGGGTGTCCAAAAGGATTTTTGCAGGAATTGCGATACTCCCCTGACCCTCGGCCATATCCACGTTGATGCGCGAGGTCATGGTGGTTTCAAGATCTGACGCAGAAATCCGAATCTCTGAATCAGAGAGCTCAAACAGGAAATTGTCCAGAATGGGCAAGGTATTGTTGGTGCTGAGCACGCCGCTTATGGCTTGTAACTGCTTTAAAAGCAGGGAGCTGGATACGATAAACTTCATACGTCACATCATTTAAAATGAATAGCAAATATAGCTTTTTATTGAAAAAGAAAGTCCTTTTTTACATACAAAAATGCCTGTTTATTCAAAAAAAGTAAATGAATGGTCCGCATTTTTCAAAAACCAGGACAATGGCCTGATCACTGGCTGGAATATCACAAATTGGGCAAGTGCATAATCGCCTTGATTCACTTGCAGATAAAAACGATTGGGATCATATTTTTTGTCCCCGGGCACCAGGGTGCCGTCATCAGGTGGAATCCGCTTGAAAAAATCCAGTTTTGTGCTGTTGCCATATAAGTCATCGATGACCAGGGTAAAAAAAGCTTCGCCGGTAAGCAGATCTCCGGGCGGCTGATCAGCAGTTCCTGACAGGAGAAGCTCATAGCGAAGCCGCCGTATCTGATGAAAATAAGCTGGAAGCAGATCCTTCTTGATTTGCTCCGGGGGTACAGGATCACCTGCATGGTTAAACAACGCGGGCTCTTCCGATCCATCCAGATCCCAGCGATAGCCCTCCGCGGGCTTGTCGTGGACCTTGACCCGGACACTGGCGATTTCCGCAGGACTGAGGTTGGCCACCCTGGTCGTCCGCCATGCGGCTGCTTCCGGGACAAACAACTCGTGCAGGTCCACCGGCAAGCCAGGTAAGTGCACCTTATAGGGCATTTCCGCGTGGGCCATCCGCATGATGGTGCTCCCATCGTCAGCAGGCAGAATCAAATAGTCGCGCAACAGTTGCTGGCGGGGAAAAACTTGCAAGCCCCAGGGAAGGTTCAGCCAATGGCGTCTGACGTGAACACGGACGCGTGTAGCTTGCTCATCCAGCGCCTGCATGACCTGCTGACGGTCTTCCGATGGAAGCGGACGGCGGACTTCCATGAACCGGAGTGCGGCAAGCAGGTCTTCAATCGCCCGCTCACCAGCCAGGTAGGAGGCATTCACATACCAACGGCGGTCCGCCTGCTTGTCCAGGGTGACCTCCCCCTCTCCGGGTTTTTCCAGTCGCACCAGGACAGGCTCCTCTTCCCGGTCGATGCTAAAGTCCCGATCAGCGGGCGTTTGCCATTCAAATCCAGGCACGACAACGACAATCGCCACCAGCAACAAGGCAGCGACGGCAATCCAGAAGCGGGTCATTCTCACATCAACCATGACGCAGGGTTTTTGCATATCGGCGTTTTCGCCACAGGAAACGCATGCCCCCAAACAATGCAAGGATCGTAACAGGCGCCACCACATTGATCGCCTGTACCCCGGCGCTTTGCTGTTGCAATCGCGAGCGGTCAAGCAGGCGCATGCGCATGTCCTTAGCCCGGGCCTCAATGATGCCCGAGTCGTCGGCCAGGTAATTCACTGCATTGAGAATAAAGTCTTTGTTTCCGAATGTTTGATCCG
>PUPG01000231.1 GCA_003553005.1 Bacteroidales bacterium | reverse complement strand
GCCCTCCAGGATGCGCATCCTGAAAACTACATTACGGAAGAGGCCCTGGAAGCAGCGGCCCGTCACCTGGGCGTGACCAAAAGCACGGTATATGGCGTAGCCCGCTATTACACCATGTTCAGCCTGAAGCCCCGGGGAAAATTTATCATCCGGCTTTGTGCCTCGCCGGTCTGCGAGCTGCTGCATGTCAATGACATCATTGCCGCGCTGGAGGAGGAGTTGCAAATCAAAACGGGAGATACGACCAAAGACGGCCTGTTTACCCTGGAGTTGAGCGAATGCCTCGGACAATGCCAGGAGGCACCGTCGATGATGATCAACGACAAGATCTACAACAATTTGACACCGGCCCTTGTGAAGGAGGTCATTCGTTCTTTAAAAAATTGAATCATTAGGTTTGAGATTTAAAGCTGAGCTCGAGCGAAATCCCGAGAGCGAAGCGATTCGGGATTTAACGTTGCCAGAGGTAATTGCCCAATTTTTGTTTGAACGCTCATGCTGGAAAAACTCCTCGGCAACCCCATACCACCTTAACTCCATAACCCGGTAACACATCACATTTAACACATCACATTTAACACATAAACAATGAGCATTCAGGAAACCAGGATCGTTTTAAAAAATGCCGGAAAGATTAACCCGTTAAGCATCGACGACTACATCCAGGCCGGTGGATATGCAGGCTTGCGCAAAGCCTTGCAGATGAAGCCCGCCGATGTGATCGATGAGTTGATGGAGGCCGGATTGCGTGGCCGCGGAGGAGCTGGCTTCTCCACGGGCATGAAACAAAAGTTCACCAACGAGTCCTGCCTGCGCTGCCCGCAGCGCTACGTGGTGGTCAATGCCGATGAAGGCGAACCAGGCACCTTCAAGGACCGGGTCATCATGGAACAGGATCCGCACATTTACCTGGAAGGCACCATCATAGCCGCCTGGGCCATACAAGCCACCCAGGCCTACATATACATCCGCGGCGAATACCACGAGTCCATTGACAAGACGAAAAAAGCCATTGAGGATGCCTATGCGGCAGGCTTCCTGGGGAAGAACATCCTGGGTTCGGGCTTTGACCTTGACGTGGAGATCCGGCTCGGGGCCGGGTCTTACCTTTGCGGGGAGGAACTCACCATGCTCGAATCGCTCGAGGGTAAACGCGGCAACCCGCGGATCAAGCCCCCGTTCCCGGCCGAAAAGGGGGTCTTTGGGATGCCTACGCTGGTCAACAACGTGGAAACCCTCGCCAATGCGCCCCTGATCATTGCCAATGGCAGGGAATGGTACCGGCAATTCGGCACTGAACGCTCGCCCGGCACCAAGATCTTCACCATCAGCGGACAAGTCAATAACCCTGGTCATTATGAAGTGCCGCTGGGGGTGTCGCTGCAAGACCTCATAGACCTCGCCGGTGGCATGCGTGATGGAAAAGCATTCAAGGCAGCCTTGCTGGGAGGTGCGGCAGGAACCTTCGTGGATGCCACCATGCTCGGAGAAAAAATGACGTACGACAACCTCCGGGAAAAAGGGGCTACACTCGGTTCTGGCGCCATCATCGTGATGGCCGAAGGCGACCCGGTGTATGACATCCTGCACAACTGCCTGCGCTTTTTCAGGCACGAGTCTTGCGGGAAGTGCGTACCATGCCGCGTGGGCACCACCCAACTGGTTAAACAGGCCGATCAACTAAAAACAGCCAATGGCGACCGGGAAAAGCTCCTGGAACAAATGGTGCGGGAATCGCAGATCATGGCCGGCACCTCCCTCTGCCCGCTCGGCCAATCTCCCATCCTGCCGCTTGAATCAGCTGCGAGGTATTTCAGCAAGGAATTATGCACCACGCACCATTAATGAATCTGTTGATTACATATAATATTTCGATCAGATGAACCGGGCACTTGCGAACCCGGCGAAGCCAATGGCCCATGTCAGGATTTTTAACACACAGGAGGATGATTATTTTCACAGGGTGTGAATTGGTTTGAAGTTTGACGTTTGAAGTTTGAGGTTACCCGAGGCAACCCCAAACTTCAAACGTCAAACCTCAAACAGTTGCAACACAACTCCTAAACTTTTGCTAAGAACGTAAGTGCCACAACAACAACCAGATAACAAAAAATAAACAGATGAACAACCAGGTCACGATTACCATCGACAACCAAAAAATAACCGCCCCGGAGGGCGCTAACCTGCTGCAGGTTGCCAAGGACAACCAGGTAGCCATCCCCCACCTTTGTTATCACAAAAAGCTTTCACCCACTGGCGCTTGCAGACTTTGCATTGTCAAGATTGAAGGGCAGCGGGGCATGGTGGCTTCCTGCGCAGTGCAGGTCAGCGAAGGCATGCAGGTGACGGCTTTTGATGACGAACTGGAAGAAGCCCGCAAATACCTGCTGGATTACCTCTTGTCGGAGCATAATGAGGCTTACGACGGCAGCTATTCGGACGAATTCCGGGAACTGGTGCACGCCTATGGCCTTGACAAAGCCGAAAACAGGCGCTTTCCTTCAATCTGGAAGGAGCTGGGCTATCCCAAAGACGAGACCTCCCCCGTACTCAGCTACGATGCCGCGAAGTGCATCAAATGTTTCCGCTGCATCAAGGCCTGCGATGAGGTACAGGGCAAAAACGTGCTCTCGTTTACCAACAGGGGAATCGTCTCTTACATCATTGGGGGCTTCGACAAGTGGGGCGAAAGCGAATGCGACGGCTGCGGGGAGTGCATCCAGCTTTGTCCTACCGGAGCCATCGTGGAAAAACCGCATCGTGGCGAGATCCAGGTTGACAACGGCATCCGCAAGGTGCGTACCACTTGCCCCTATTGTGGCGTAGGCTGCCAGCTGGAGCTGTTGGTGCAGGACGGCAAGGTGGTCCGCAGCAACGGCGTGGAAGGTGTCAGTCCGAATGACGGCCGGCTCTGCGTAAAAGGCCGCTTTGGCTACGACTATGTGAACCACACGGACCGCCTCACCAAGCCGTTGATCAAAAAAGACGGCAAGTTTGAGGAGGCTTCCTGGGATGAAGCCCTTGACCTGGTAGCCAACAAGTTCAATGAGATCAAACAGAAATACGGACGCAAGGCCCTGGCGGGCTATGCATCGGCTAAAACCACCAATGAGGACAATTACCTGTTCATGAAGCTGGTCCGCACCGTGTTTGGCAACAACAACGTGGACTATTGTACGCGCCTGTGCCATGCCTCCACGGTAACGGCCATGCTGCG
>PUPG01000139.1 GCA_003553005.1 Bacteroidales bacterium | reverse complement strand
GTGTTGCTCCTGGAAAACTTGCGTTTTCACAAGGAAGAAACCAAGGGAGATGAGGCATTTGCCAGGGAGCTCTCCACGCTGGGCGATGTATATGTAAATGATGCCTTTGGTACGGCACACCGTGCCCATGCTTCCACGACCATTGTGGCCAAATTCTTTGAAGAAAAGGTTTTTGGCTACATCATGGCCAATGAGCTGAAAAGCATAGACAAAGTATTGAACGACACGAAAAAACCCTATGTGGCCATCATTGGCGGTGCCAAGGTGAGCACCAAGATCGACATCATCGAGAATCTGTTGGACAAAGCCGATGAGCTGATCATTGGCGGTGGCATGATGTTTACATTCATTAAAGCCCAGGGCGGCAAAATCGGCAATAGCATGTGTGAAGACGATTACCTGGAAACAGCCAGGAAGATCATGGCTGCTGCCCGGGATAAAGGAGTCAAACTGCATGTTCCGGCAGACGCATTGGTTGCAGATGCTTTCCAGAACGATGCAGAAACCAGGGAAACACAAGCAGACAACATTCCTGACGAATGGCTTGGGCTGGATATCGGCTCCCAAAGCATCGAAAAGTTTGCCAAAGTCATCGAAGGCGCAAAAACCATCCTGTGGAACGGTCCCATGGGTGTTTTCGAAATGGAAAACTTTGCCAGTGGAACCAAAAAGGTAGCAGAAGCCATCGCAAAAGCAACGGAAAAAGGTGCCTTCTCACTGGTAGGTGGTGGCGATTCCGTAGCGGCCATCAACCAGATTGGCATGGCCGACAAGGTGAGCTATGTAAGCACCGGCGGCGGGGCCCTCCTGGAATACATGGAAGGCAAAAAACTGCCCGGCATTGAAGCAATCAATCAGTAACAAATTGCCGCCCCGGTTAAACAAGCCACGCGGCAAACCACATAATGGCAAGGCTGGTGGATGCGATCATCCATCAGCTTTTTTTGTGCGCCTGTTTCGTCAACCGGTGAATGGTTTGCAGCAGCTCATGCTCGTCAATGGGCTTAGAGAGGTAAGCATCCATCCCGGCGTCAATAAACCGATCCTTGTCTCCTGGAATGGCATAACCTGTGATGGCCACGATGGGCGTTTTTCCCTCCTGGCTGGCTTCCAGCGCACGGATTTTCTTCGTGGCCTCAAAACCATCCATCCGCGGCATCTGACCATCCATTAAAATGATGTCGTATTGGTTTTCCTGGTAATACGCCAGCGCAGCCTGTCCATTATACACGGTGTCCACCTGCCAGCCCTGGCTGCGCAGGAAGCCGGCGAGATACATCTGGTTGATGGCGTCATCCTCCGCAATCAGCACGGTCAATGGCGCTGACCTTTCCTGGTAAGTTGCCGGCCCGGCCTCCGCTGCCACCGGGAGCTTCTCCTCCTGCAAAGGAATAAACACCACGGCATGGCTGCCATGGCCCTGGGCGCTGTCAAACTCGAGGCGTCCGCCCAATAGTTCCGTCAAGCCCCTGGCGATGGAAAGGCCGAGTCCAACGCCCTGATACTCCTTCCTGGTGGAGCCGTCAACCTGATGCAGGGGATCAAAGAGTCCGGAAATCTCTTCCGGCGGCACACCAATGCCCGTATCCTTGACCGAAATGGCAAGTGTTTCGTAGCGCTCATCTTCCTTGCCCGGTTTGACGGAAATGGTCACCTCACCGTCCGACGTAAATTTAATGGCGTTGCTGATCAGGTTGCTTAGTATTTGCTGAAGCTTTTGCTTATCCGTGCGGATATATTCCGGCACCCCGGATCCCATTCGGAGTTTGAGCTGGTTGTTCTTCTCGGAGGCATCATGATCAAAAACATGGATTAACTCTTCTAAGGCTTCCCTGATGGAAAAATTGCTGCAAACCAGTTCAATGTTTTTAGACTCCAGCCTTGCGTAGTCTAACATATCATTGAAAATGACCAATAGATTGTTCGCTGAAATCGCAATGGAGCGCAAATAGTTCTTTTGTGTGTCATCCAATGACGTTTTCTCCAAAGTTTTTGTCATGCCAATTATCCCACCTAAGGGATTCCGGATTTCATGACTTACATTGGCCAGGAATTCAGACTTGGCTCGATTGGCCCCCTCAGCAACTTCTTTGGCCTTCAGCAGCTCTTCTTTTTGCTCCTTTGCAGTTTGGTCACCGTGTAGATGATCAGCATGCGGGCCATGCAGACCTTCAACATCTCCTTCCGCCCCTGCATTTTTCTGCTGCAATCCATCCGCCATGGCAGGGCGTTGTCGCTCCGCCTGTAGTTTTTGTGCAATTTGCCGGATGGCCGAAGGCATAAGGGACATCACCTGCTCTGTTTTGGGAAAAACTTCAAACACGCCCATGCGCTTAACCAGCCGGACAGGCACGTCATCTTCAGGCGACAAAAGCAACACGCAGTCAATGACCAGTTTTTGACAAACAAACTGATGCAATACATCCATCCACGAGTAGTCACCAAGGCTGTCGTCCAGGAGATATACATGCTCCGTACCCGCTGCACGTGCTTTTTCAGCCGCAATGGCAGCCTCAGGGTCGTGAAAACCGGAGACATGAAAACCGGCTTGTGTCAGCAAGCGCTGGATGTTGACACTCAACGCAAAATCATCAGACAGCAAAATGATCCTGGGCAGATTCTCTGGGGTTGTTGGGGAGTTGCTCATGCAACGGCTAATCTAAAGTTTTTTTAACTGCATTTCTCAGGATAAAGATACGTAAAATTCAAAACCGTCAGGGGGGAAAGAACGTCTGGCAGGCAGGTCACAATAAAACTGCCACGGTGGGAATTCCCGTGGCAGTTTCAAATGAAGCGAGCGGGCCAAAACCCGGTTAACCCCGACGTGCTATGCGCGTACCAGCACTGAGCAACGGGTGAGCAGGAACAAAACGCCTTAGTACCCTTCGTTCTGTTCCAGGTTATGGTTCACATCGATTTCGCGTTGTGGTATGGGCAACACCAACCTATGGTCATCCCAGTGGATGGTTTCGCCAGCATAGGGTGAACCTGATGGGGCTACCGTCGAACCCTGAAAGCGGCGCATGTCGTGCAGGGCATGCCCCTCAAACGAAAGTTCCCTGAAACGCTCCTCCCGGATCAGGTCCAGATCTAAAGTGGTCCAGGCATCGCCGGCATTGGCCCTGGCCCGGATCGCATTGACATCATCCAGCGGATCAGCTCCAATGGCACTGCCATTGCGATAGTTGGCTTCAGCTCGCGTGAGGATCATCTCTGCAAG
>PUPG01000113.1 GCA_003553005.1 Bacteroidales bacterium | reverse complement strand
TGTGGGAAGAGCAACGCCTGGCTGGATGGGAACACGCTAAAAGCAAAAAACGCCTGTGGGTCAAAAACAATCCCCCGGCAAATTTTCATAAAGGTGCCTTTAGCGGGATACAGGTCATCTCACCGGCGATCTTCCGCCTGATGACGGAAACGGGCGCTTTCTCCATCCGGGATGCCTACCTCCGGCTCGCGGCGACACACCATATCACCTGTTTTGGACACAACCCCGAAGGGTGGCTGGATGTGGGGACGCCGGAGAAGTTGAGGAAGGCGCAGGGGTTTTTTATTTAGGTTAAAGGTTCTGCGTTTTGGGTTCTGGGTTCTGCGTTCTGGGTTCTGGGTTTTGGGTTCTGCGTTCTGCGTTCTGCGTTCTGGGTTTTGGGTTCTGGGTTCTGGGTTTTGGGTTCTGGGTTATGGGTTTTGGGTTCTGCGTTTTGCGTTTTGCGTTTTGGGTTTTGGGTTTTGGGTTTTGCGTTATGGAGTTAAAGGGTTTGGGGTTAAAGGGTTTGGGGTTAAAGGGTTTGGGGTTTGAGGTTTGAGGTTTGAAGGTTGGGGCTTGGGATTAAAGGGGTTATGGGGTTAAAGGGTTGTGGGGTTTGAGGTTAAAAAAAATGTGAGACATTATGGCATTCCTGGAGGACATCATTGCGCACGTGTTGGAGACTTACCCGGATCAGACGGGGGACTTGTGCATCGTGACCCCGAACCGGCGTGCTGGCCTGTTTATGAGGAAGTACCTCTCGGAAAAAGCGGGCAAGCCGATGTGGACACCCGAAATGTACAGCATCGAAGATTTCATCAACCGCATCACCGGGTTGTCGATCTGCGACAAGCTGCAACTGATGCTCGAATTTTACCAGGTGTACCGCGAGCTCGAAAAAGGGGAGGCGGAGGACGCGGACAGCTTTTTTACCTGGGCGCCTGCCGTACTTCGCGATTTTGATGACATCGACCATGCCCTGGCCGACCGCGATAAGATCTATGACCACCTGGTCAGCGCAAGGTATATCGACACCTGGAATCCCGATGGCAGCGAGCCGACGGCTTTTCAAAAAAACTACCTGGCCTTCCTCGAAAAACTCAAATCTTACCACAACCAGCTGGCCAGCCACCTCACAGAAAAACAAATGGCCTGGCAAGGGCTTTCGTCCAGGCTGGCTGCAGAACGGATTTGCAGCGAAAAAGCAGACCTGCCCTGGGAGCGGATCATCTTTACCGGCTTCAACGCCCTCACCCAGGCCGAAGAAAGCCTGATTCACCATCTCATCAAAGCAGGCAAAGCGGAATACCACATCGATGCGGATCCATTCTACACGGATGACCCGGAGCACGAAGCCGGACGTTTCATCCGCAAATACCGGAAGAAGTTTAACCTGGACCGCAAACAGCCCTCCGAAAGCCATTTCGCCAACGCTTCCAAGCAAATCCAGGTTTACGGCATCGCCAAGCCGGCCAACCAGGCCAGGCTCGCGGGCAACCTGTTGAAGCAAGAGGATGGGGTGACAGCAGCGGAGTCCACGGCTGTCGTGCTTGCCGACGAAAACCTCCTGATCCCGATGCTGAACGCCCTTCCGGAGGATTCGGGTGGCATCAACGTCACCATGGGCTACCCACTGTCCAAAACCAATATGTATGCCTTCTTCGACAGCCTCTTCAAGCTGCATTTGCACGCCCTGCCGCCCTCCCGGGCCAACCAGGCGCCATCCTATCACCACAGGGACCTGAACCGCTTTTTCTCCCACAGCATCAGCGCCCTCAACTGGGACCCGCACCAGGGAAGGGAAAAGTGCATCAACCTGCTCAACGAGATCAAAAAAGCCAATCTGAGCTTTTGTACGTGGCACGACCTGCGCACCCTCTCCGGCGACGAGCAAGGTTTTGGAAAGGCCTTTGCTTTCCTTGGAGAGGACTGGAACCAGGACATCTCCAGGATATTTCCGGCCTGCCTGGAACTATGTGGCCGCTTCGATCGCTTACTCAGGGAAAAGGCGGGCAGACAAGGGCGCGACATCATCAAGACCCCGTTTTTTGCCGATTTCGAATCCCTTTACCATTTTGCCAGGATGTTCAGGCAAATGGACACGATGATCAGGCAGTTTCCTTTTCTCACCAACAGCAAAACCATTTACCGGCTCATCAGGCAAACCGCGTCAGAGACCAGGCTGCCATTTACCGGGGAGCCACTGGAGGGCCTGCAGGTAATGGGGATGCTCGAAACCCGCAGCCTGGATTTCAAACAGGTCATGATCCTCTCCATGAACGAAGGCGTAATGCCCAAACCCAAACCCAGCCATTCGCTGATCCCTTATGAGGTAAAGAAAAGCTTTGGCCTGCGCCTCTATCACGAACAGGATGCCATCTTCGCCTATCACTTTTACAGGCTGTTGCAGCGCGCTGAAAAAATTACCCTGATCTACAACACGCAGACACAAGACCTGGGAAGCAGTGAAAAAAGCCGGTACATCACCCAGCTGGAATACGAATTGCCCCAATACAACCCGGATGTCAAAATCACCGAAGACATCGTGTTCCTCCCCCCTCCCACAGATAAAGCGGAGGCCACGATCCGGATCGAAAAAAGTCCCGATGTCATGGAAAGGCTGATCAGCCGGGCAAAGAAAGGTTTCTCTCCATCGGCACTCGCGCGATACATCCGTTGCCCGCTGCAGTTCTATTTTGAGAAAATTGCGGGCCTGGAAGAGGCAGATGAAGTAGAGGAAACCCTGGAGGCAAGGACCCTGGGAACGGTCATCCACGGGGTGCTGGAAGACCTGTACGGGCCCTTGGCTGGAAAGGTCATCCAGCCTGAGGACCTGGAGGACATGGGCAACCGGCTGCCAAGGGTTACCGGGGATCGCTTCCGGGAAGAATATCGCGGCGGCATGATGCATGCCGGCAAAAACCTGCTGCTTTACCACCTGACCATGCGTTACCTGGAACATGTGATCCGGGCAGACCAGCAGGAACTCAGGGCGGCTGCCGCAAAAAATGAACACATCTCGCTGCAGGCCATGGAAAAGCAATTGCGGGCGGAATTGCCGCTCAAAGAAGAAGGGGCGGAACACGAGGTGTACATCCGGGGGGTCGCCGACCGCATCGACAAGAAAGGTGGGGTCGTGCGCATCATCGATTACAAGACGGGCACGGTGCAGCCGTCCGAGCTCAAAATCGACACCTGGGACGAAGCGCTTGCAGATCCATCGAAAGAAAAAAGCTTCCAGCTGCTTTGTTATGCCTGGCTCTATCATCAGCAAAATCCGGATG
>PUPG01000199.1 GCA_003553005.1 Bacteroidales bacterium | reverse complement strand
GCAAACAAATTGCTGTATCTGGTTGACTGGATGATATTAACAACAATTGCTTTAAAAAACTCAATTTCATTGCTTTTTTCTGGTGCTTTTACTTCAGGTCATCTGCTTCGTTGCGAAAGCCTTGAAATAGAATACTATGTCGGCGGCTTCCGACGCCTCGCATCTGACCTGAATTAAAAGCATGAATAATGCAGGCTAAGAAAGACACCTTTAGGCACGCAGTACGCTGCTTGCGTAAAGGTGTCTTTTTTTATGCATCCCGGTACCATCCTGCATAGGTGATGTATTTCTTTGAAATCCGCTCGAGCAGGTCACGGGTCAGTTCCTGGCTGATGTCCTTAACCTTTTTTGCAGGAATCCCGGCATATACACTCCCCGGCTCAATGATCGTATCCTCCAGCACCACCGATCCTGCGGCCACGATAGAGTTGCCTCCCACCACGGCATTGTCCATCACCACGGCATTCATGCCGATCAACACGTTGTCCTCCACCGTGCAACCGTGGACGATGGCTTTGTGCGCAATGGATACATTGTCGCCGATATTGGTGGGCGCTGTCTCAAATGTGCAGTGAATCACCGCGCCGTCCTGGATGTTTACGTTGTGCCCGATGCGGATGTAATGGACGTCGCCGCGGACGACTGCGTTAAACCAGATGCTGCAATTGTCGCCGGTGACCACGTCACCAATGATGGTGGCATTGTCGGCCAGGTAACAGTCCTTGCCAAATTGCGGGGTATAGCCCCGGATGGATTTAATCAGTGCCATAGTTGAGTCTTTGATGTGGAAAAGATGACTGCTGGTGCGCATCAGATGCCGATCAGGCTTTCCAGCGGGTCTTTGCCCCGGAATAACAAACGTTCAGGGTTTTCGATATACTCTTTGACCTTGACGAGGAAGCTCACCGACTCCTTGCCGTCAATGATCCGGTGATCGTAAGAAAGGGCCAGGTACATCATGGGGCGGATCTCTACCTTGCCATCAATGGCTACCGGCCTTTCCTGTATCTTATGCATCCCCAGGATGGCGCTTTGCGGCGGGTTAATGATGGGGGTGGACAACATGGAGCCGAAAACCCCACCGTTGGTGATGGAGATGGTGCCCCCCTGCAGCTCCTCAATCTTGATCTTGTTGTTGCGGGCCCGCTCCGCCATCTCGTTGATGGTTTGCTCCAGCCGGGGAAGGTCTTGCGTTTCCGCATTGCGAATGACCGGCACCATCAGGCCTTTGGGCGTGCTGACCGCAATCCCGATGTCGGCATAATCCGGAATGACCAGCTGGTTGCCATCAATATGGCCATTCACCTGGGGGAAATACGGGATGCTCTCCGCTACGGCTTTCACAAAGAAAGACATGAAGCCAAGCTTAAACCCATATTTCTCCACAAAAGCTTGCTGGTATTTTTTACGCAGGTTGATGATGGCCGACATGTCCGCCTCATTGAAGGTGGTCAGCATCGCAGTCTCATTCTTGACGGCGACCAGCCGCTCAGCCACTTTTTTGCGGAGGGTCGACATTTTCTCCCTGGCTTCCTGCCTGCTGCCGCCCCACTGCATGGTCTCATCCTGCTGCATTAGTGGTCCGGCGAGATGGCCAGCAGGGCCTGATTCGCCGGAAAACTGCCCGGCGATGGCCGCAAGCACGTCTTTCTTGGTAATGCGCTTGCCATCCGGGCGTATTTTTTCGAAGTCGACGTGTATGCCCTGATCCTCCATCAACTTCCGGGCCTGTGGTGAAAAGGTGATTCCGGCAGCATCCTCCTTTGCGCCTGCCGGCTCATCCGGTCCTGCAGCAGCTGCAGGCGCGCTTTCCTGTGTTTCCCCGGTGGGCTGCTTGGCCTGATCTGCCGATGGTTTGGGACTGGCCTCCTTCTTTTTCTCCCCGGCCGGCTCTTCTTGTGTAGCTGCTTCCTTCTTGCCGGCAGGAGCTTCTGCGTCGGTGTCGATCCGGCCAATGATCTTGCCAGGCTCCACCGTCGTGCCTTCGTCCACCGTGATGCGGATTTTTCCCGCTTCGTCGGCGTTGATGGTCAGTGTGGCCTTATCTGAATCAATTTCAGCAATCTCCTGGTCTTTTTCCACCCAGGCGCCATCTTCTACCAGCCAACGAGCCAGTTCAACCTGTGTGATCGATTCACCCGCTTCGGGTACCCTGATGTCTAAAGCCATAAGTCAAATATTTTGGTGTCGGTGTGTGATATGTCAAAAGGTCGAAAAGTCGAAAGGTCACAAAGTCCGGTTTTGCGGCGTTCTTAGTCACCCAGGTCCGGTTCAAGGTGGCTAATGCAGAGCTGCTTGCATTCGCGGCATACGTTTTCGCAATCGCACTCTTCAAAGGCTTTTTCCACAATTTTTTGTTGCTGCAACTGGTGAAACTTGCTCGATCCGCTGGCCGGACTGGCACTGACCGGTCTTGCAATGTTGCTGAGGGGTAAGTCGTCCAGGTTCAGGGCCATAAAAGGCCAGGCGCCCATGTTTTGCGGCTCTTCCTGCACCCAGATCCATTTTTTCGCCTTGCCATATTTTTTTCGGATGCGTTGCAGCTCCTTTTCGGGAATGGGGTACAGTTGTTCCAGCCGGACAATGGCTGTTTGGTTAAACCCCTTTTGTTGCTGATGTGCTTTAAGGTCATAATATACCTTGCCGCTGCAGAGGATGATCCGTTCAACCACTTCCGGATTGGCCTGATCGTCATCGATCAGTGGCAGGAACTCCCCGCTGGCGAGCTCTGCCATTGACGACACGCATTCCGGGTGCCGCAACAAGCTTTTGGGCGTGAACACCACCAGGGGTTTTCTGAAGGAGCGTTTCATCTGGCGGCGAAGCAGGTGGAAAAAATTGGCCGGCGTGGTGCAATTGGCCACCTGGATGTTGTTTTCCGCGCATGCACTCAGAAAACGCTCGATGCGCGCACTGGAGTGTTCCGGGCCTTGCCCTTCGTAGCCGTGTGGCAACAGCATCACCAGGCCATTTTGCACTTTCCATTTTTCTTCGGCACTGGTCAGGAACTGATCGATGATGATTTGTGCCCCATTGTTGAAGTCACCAAACTGGGCTTCCCAGATCACGAGCTTGTTGGGACCTGCCATTGCATACCCATATTCAAAGCCAAGCACCCCGTATTCAGAGAGGATGGAATTGTAGATCTCAAACAGTGCCTGGTGGTCAGCAACCTGATTCAGTGGCACATATTCTTCTTCAGAGTCTTCGAGCTTAAGTACGGCATGCCGGTGGCTGAAGGTGCCGCGCTCCACATCCTGCCCGGTGATGCGCACGG
>PUPG01000159.1 GCA_003553005.1 Bacteroidales bacterium | reverse complement strand
CGCTGGCAAGCACCCTTACGCTCATCTTGTTCAACTTGTTGCGGATTGGATTTATTCAGCACCATTACCGCATACAACCATTTGCCAGGAAACAGGTCTGGGTGCCGGTGATCATGGCGGCCATCATGCTGGCATCGATCCAGATCGGACCTTTGGTGCACGTGCTCATCGACCTGCCGGTGCGATCAGCAGTAGCGGTCGCCCTGCTGCTGCTGCCGGTGCGGGCCCTGCGCATATCGCCGGAATTGAACCGGTGGACAGAAGAACTGCTGGATCAGATAAAGACGTATTTCCGGGCAAAATGACCAGCGGGGTGTCCGGCCTGCATACAGGCTGGTTGTTTCTTTGTCCCGGACAGGTGTCGCGGAAGGACCAAAAACATATCCCATCTTATGCTAAAAGAAACTTACAGAAGGCTTAGCGTATACAGCACCATCGGCTGGTTCTACTTCAGACGGCTTCTCCGGCAGCATCCCAGGCTGAAAAAGTCATACCACCACGTACCCGGAGCCGATGAGGAGTTCAGCGAATTCCTTAGCCGCATCCCTTCTGATAAGCTGTTTGTGCACGCGTCGCTTTCGGCAGTCAACACATTTACCCGCGAACCCGATACCTATGCCTTCCTGATGAAGCAATTCCGGGCGCATTTCTCCGTCATTGCCTCGCAGGCGTTCACGCCACAGGTGAGAAAAAGCAAGGTGTTTGACCCTGTAACGACAAAACCGGCGTACGGCGGGTTTGCGAAGAACTTCTTTCGGCGGGATGCGGAGTTCCGGAACCTTGACCCGTGCTATTCGGTGATGGCTGCCGGCCGCGTGATGTGGGACGAAAAGACGCCCTCTTTTGCGCTGGATGGACTGTTTCAGCAGATGCTGGATGAGGACTTTCATTGCCTGAATATTGGCCTGGATTACGTGACTTGCAGCCTGATGCACGACATCGAGTACCGGCAACAGGTGCCTTACCTGCATTTCGACAATCACCGGTTCACGCTGATCCTGGATGGGAAGGAAAAAGAGGTGGACCATTGGCTGCATCAAAACAAGCCGGCCTACGCGATAAAGGGTTTTGTCTGGTGGAACCGCCACCGCCTGATGCAGGACCTGAAAAAAACGGACATCCTGCAGCGGGTAACGCTGCACGGTGTCCGTTTGTATGCTTTCTCCATGCGTGAGTTGTACCAGTTTGTGACCGACAAGGTGAAGAAAGACCCCTTTTACCTGATCACCTGGTAGGGTTGGTTCCCGGAAACTATTCGAGTCCCACGTTTACCCTGACATTGGTTACGCGCATGGTGTGTTCCCACTGGTCGGATTCGAGCATTTCCTTCATCTCTTCCATCTGGCCGCCCATCATTTGTTCTACCATCTGACGCTGCCCTTCGGGCATTTGCTCCAACTCCCTTTCCATTTCTTCGAATGCCGCTTCAATCTCGGCACGCTCTTCGTCGGAGATCATGTCGCTGATCCCGGTGACCATGGTTACCTGTTCAAGGGCGATGGGCATGCCTTCAAACTCCTGGTAGTCGCGGAAATACATTACGGGCTCAATCATACGGATTTCTCCGTCAATGTTGGCTTCTACCTTAAACTTCATCTTGCGCATCAGGAAGTTATCCGTGTCGACATACAAATGCATCTCCCTGGCTGTTTCGTCCATGTCCTCATCGTCCTCAATGAAGCCTTCCAGTTCGTCAATGAACAGGACATGGACTGCGTATCCGTCCACTTCCTCAGTGCCCTGGTAGCGTGCCCGCTCCTTCATCATCTGAAAAGTCTCCGGGGAGAAAAGATCCGTATCTTCCGCACCGGCAGCTCCTTCGAATTCGGTATCCATCCGTGGCTCTGAGTGCGCTGCCATGTAGGGGCGCCCGTTGTCATACCTTTTTACGAAAGAGGCTTCGTGGTGCTCGTACTCGACGACGTAATCGTCGATGTTGGCAATGCTGGCCTCGTGATGCGACCTGGCTTCCTCAAGGATCTCTGCCGCCTGCTGATCCGCATACTGGGCAAAAGCCGCGTTGGTAAGGCCTGCAAGCAAAGCGATAAAGGCCATGGCGATGATTCGCGTGAATGCTTGGTTTTTCATCATAACTCCTTCCTTTTTTTGGTTTTGGTTGGTGCTCATTAAACAAATGTACTGATTTTTACAACATATTCAATTGCTTATTGTTTAATCAGGGGATTAATCCCTATCTTTGATCTGCCTGACCCCGGCAGGTAAGGTAAGAAGCAGAATGTCAACAAAAAGCTTATGTCGACCAAGGATTCCAGGGTCTATTCACGGTTTGATTTTCGGCCGGATCCGCTGCAGGTGTTAAAACGCATGCAAGCCTGGGCCGGTGATTCGCTGCAGACTTGTGTCCTGTTGAATTCCAACGGGTATCGAAGCGATCAGTACGGCAGTTTTCCGTGGGTTTTTGCCATGGGCGTGCATCATTTGTTTGAAGCTGGCGAGCAGGATGCCTTTGATGGACTGAAAGCATTCGCTGACGAACACGAAGACTGGCTGTTTGGGTACTTTGCCTATGATCTCAAAAACCAACTGGAACCGCTCAACTCCAAAAACCTCGACCATTGGGGCCAACCTCCGATGCGTTTTTTTACCCCGGTTATGCTCATCCTGCCTGATGCCCACGGCATTCGCATTGGTACCGTGCCGGGTTATGGCCGCTTTTCCGATGCCGGACAAGTGGTTGCTGCCATCAAGCAAGCCATCCCCGCGGGTAAAATACCTGCCCAGGCAGGTGAGCCTAAGTCTTCCGGTGACGAACAAATTGCGCCATCCCAACAAGAGCCTTTTCCGGCAGACTCCCGTGTAAACAAGGAGATCCTGATCAGGCCCCGGGTAAGCAAAGCGCGTTACCTGCAACAGTTAAAGGCCATCAAAGATCATATTCAGGCAGGCGACATCTATGAGATGAACTACTGCATGGAATTCTATGCGGAGCAGGCCGACATCCATCCCCTGCGGGTCTATGAGGCGCTGAATGAGGTCTCGGAAGCCCCGTTTTCCTGCTTTTTTCAGCACAGAGACTTTTTCCTGCTGGGTTCCAGTCCGGAGCGCTTCCTGAAAAAGCAAGGCCAACAACTGATCTCACAGCCCATCAAAGGGACCGCTCCGCGTGGCCGCGATGAGGGAGAAGACATCCGCATCAGGCAGGCTTTGTTTGAAGATGCCAAGGAGCGTAGCGAGAACGTGATGATCGTGGACCTGGTGCGCAATGACCTTTCCCGGACGGCAGTGAAGGATTCCGTCCGGGTGGAAGAACTCTATGGCGTGTATCCGTTTCGGCAGGT
>PUPG01000016.1 GCA_003553005.1 Bacteroidales bacterium | reverse complement strand
ATCAACAGGCCGGTGATGAGCGGAGCCTGGCCCGGGTGATGCTTTACCTGGGTGAAGCTTATGCGGCGCTGAGGGATTATGACCGGGCTCAAAATTTTATCGCACAGAGCCGCCAGATTGCCGACCGCCTGGACCTGCCTGCCATAGAGCGGGATGCTTACTTGCAATTAAGCCGGATGATGGCAGATATGCACAGCTATCAGCTGGCTTACCAATATCAGCAAAAGTATCTTGAACTGGAAGACAGCATACAGGATGAAGAAAGCAGACGACGGGTCATCGAGCTGCAAATGATGTATGATCGTGAACGCAAGGCCAGTGAGATAGACCTGTTGCAAAAATCCAACGAGATTGCCGAACTGAACCTGGAAAAGCAGCGCCTGTTTCAACGGATGCTGATCGTGTTCATCGTGCTGATCCTGTTGATCCTCTTTGCCATTTATTATCGTTTCCGGGAGGCGCGGCGGACCAACCGCGTGCTTGAATCGCAGAAAGCGGAGATCATGGATTCGAATCACAAGTTAAAGGAGCTAAACAACAAGCTCATTGAAGAGAAAAGAAAGGTGGAGGAGCTGAATGCCAAACTCCAGGATTCAGAAAGCCACTTAAAGGAGGTCAACAAAACAAAAGACAAGTTTTTCTCCATCATATCCCACGACCTCAGGAACCCTTTCGCCTCGATTGTGAGTTTTTCAAGGATATTGAAGCGTGACATCCAGGACCTTAGCCGGGAAGAACTGCAGGAGCTCGCCAGGGAGCTGGATAAATCCGTGCTGAAAATCAACAGCCTGCTGGAAAACCTGTTGCAGTGGTCACGTACCCAGACCGGAAAGATCAAATTCAATCCCGAATTTTTCGACCTGGGCTCCGTGGTCACCGAAACCATCAACCTGTTCTCGGCAGCTGCCCGTGAAAAGGATGTCGAGATCATCGATAACGCCGGTGATTACACCGTATACGGCGACCTGAACATGACGCAAACGATCATCCGGAACCTGCTGTCGAATGCCTTGAAATATTCAAATCCGGGTGGTCAGGTCGAAATAGCTGCGCATAAGACCAATGGCTTTGCAGAAGTGGCCGTAAAAGACCAGGGCGTGGGAATCGCTGAAGCGGATCAAAAAAAATTGTTCCGCATTGACTCCCTGTTCTCTACTTATGGCACTTACGATGAAAAGGGTAGTGGCCTGGGCCTCTTGCTTTGCAAGGAGTTTTCCACCCGGCAGGGCGGGCAGATTTTTGTGGATAGCAAAAAGGGAGAAGGATCTGTCTTCCGCTTCACCATTCCCCTGGAGCCACCCGGGGAAGCATAAGGTGTATGCATCCGCCTGCATTGATCGTACCCGCAAGCCAGGTTAACCCTTTTTGATCATCGATGCAATCCATTCTCCCGTTTCAGGCATTTGGTCATTGGCTGAAAAAATCGTATATTTGCGCGCCAAAATTTTGCGGATGTGGCGTAATTGGTAGCCGCGCTAGACTTAGGATCTAGTGCCGAGAGGCGTGGGGGTTCGAATCCCTCCATCCGCACAAAAACCCCGTATAAGACTTCAGCGGCTGGTCTGGACGGGGTTGTTTTTATTGTAACTGATTCACAAACAATAAAACCACCGCTGAATGGTTTTACTAACAAATCACTTAAATGGATATTGCCAAAGAAAATAAAGACCAACTGGAAGCGGTCATCAAGGTGAAACTGACCCCGGAAGATTACCGCGAGCAAGTGGATAAAGAACTGAAGAACATGCAAAAGAAGGCACAGATGCCTGGTTTCAGGCCCGGCAAGGTGCCGATGGGCATGGTGCAAAAGTTGTATGGCAAGAGCGTGCTCGTGGAGGAAGTGAATAAGATCCTGGCTGATGCCGTGTATAACTACATCAAGGAGAACGAGATCAACGTCCTGGGCAATCCCTTGCCGAATCACGACAAAGCCAATGAGATCGACTGGGATAAGCAGGAGGAATTTTCTTTCGAATATGAAGTGGGCTTGTCGCCGGAGATTGACCTGGAGCTGAATGAAGACATTGAAGTAGATTACCACAAGATTGCGGTGGAGGACGACATCGTAGACAATTACGTCAAGGATATCCGCAAGCGCTATGGCAAGATGACCAATCCCGGCGTATCGGAGGCGGAGGACGTGCTTTATGGCGAGTTTACCGAGATGGAAGACGAAGACACCCCCAAAACGGACGGCCATACGCACAAATCGAACCTGATGATTCAATATGTCAAGGATGAAGACGTGCAAAAGAAGCTCATCGGGGTCAAACCCGGCGAGTCCCTGGTGATGAACCCCCTGGAGGCTGTGCAGTCCGACACCGAAGCGGCTTCCATGCTGGGCATCAAAAAAGAGGAGCTGGAAAACTACAGTCCGCTGTTCCGCTTTACCATCGAGAGCATCAGCAGGGTAGAACCGGCCGAACTCAACGAGGAGCTCTTCAAGAAGGCCATGCCCGAGGATGACATCACCGACGAAGCCCAGTTCAGGGAGATGCTCTCAGAGCAGATCAGCAAGCAATACCAGGCCGATGCCGACAAACACTTCAAGAACCTGGTGATGGAAAAGCTCCTGGAGGAAACCAAGCTGCCCCTGCCTGAGGCATTTTTGAAGAAATGGCTGCTGGACACCAACAAGGAGGAGCTCACAGAAGAAAAGGTTGACCAGGAGTTTGACCAGTTTTCCGACTCATTCCGCTGGCAACTGCTGGAAAACCACCTGCTGAAAAAATATGAGATTGAGGTGAAGCCCGAAGAGGTGAACGAGCACCTGGAAAACTTCGTGAAGGCGCAGCTCAAACAATATGGCCAGGGAGATGTTCCACAAGAGGTACTCAATGAGTATGTCAAGAACATTTCCTCCAACAAGGATGAGGTCAAAAAGGTGTATGACCACCTCTTTGATCAGAAGCTGCTGGATCTTTTCAAGGAAAAGCTTAAACTGAAAGAACAGAAGATCGGTTTCGATGATTTCGTCAAACTGGTCACAGAAAAATATAAAAAGGAGCAGGCAGAACATACAGAAGATGCCGGTTCGGAAACAGAAAAATAAACGACCATGAGCCACAGAGATGATTTTCATAAGTATGCCACCATGCACAGGGGCATCAGCAGTGTCACCATGCACGATTACAAATCCGTCGTGGGCAATTACATCAGCCCGACAATTATCGAGGAGCGCCAGCTGAATATTGCCACCATGGATGTGTTCAGCCGGCTGATGATGGACCGCATCATCTTTCTGGGAGTACCGATCAACGATTATGTGGCCAACATCATCCAGGCCCAGCTGCTGTACCTGGAATCGGT
>PUPG01000177.1 GCA_003553005.1 Bacteroidales bacterium | reverse complement strand
TGAAACGGTTCACAAGGAAGGTTGTTTGAAGTCAAAATGGGCGGAGATCAATTCTGTTACTTTAATTAAATGCGAAGCAAAGGTAATACAAAAACCATTTCACCAAACAAAATCAAAAAAAACTTTTTTTATTGATTGCCCGGAAGTTTATTGGTTGCCTTGAATTCCCCGGGCCAGCAGATCGGCAATATGCAGGCAACGGATACCCAGTTTCTGCTTGTCAATATAGCTTTGCAGGTGCATCAGGCAGGAAGATTCGGTGGAAACAATATATTCGGCCCCGGTATCCAGGGCATGCTGCACCTTTTGTTCTGCCATGGCCGTGGATATCGGCTCATGTTTAACCGAGAACGTACCTCCAAAGCCACAACATACTTCGCTTTCTTTCATTTCGGCTACGATCAGGCCATCCACTTTGGCAAGCAGCCGTCTGGGCTGATCGGTAAGCCCGTATTCCCTGAGGGCGGCGCAGGCGTCATGGACGGTTACCGTAGCCGGGAAGTGGGCGCCAAGATCTTCTGTTTGCAGGACGTTCACCAAAAAGTCCGTGAACTCAAAAATCTTTTTGGACAGCGCATTGTTCTGGTTGTGCAGGGCAGAGTTGTAGAACATGCTCGGGTAGTAGTTTTTGACCATGCCGACACAGGAAGCTGAGGGGCCAATAACGTAATCATATTCCAGGAAGTCTTTGATGAATTTCTCGCCGAGGTGCTTTGCTTCATCCCAGAACCCACCGTTAAACGCCACCTGTCCACAGCAGGTTTGTTCCGGGTTGTAATCAAATTGCAGATGCGCCTGGCTTACCTGGTCTGCTTTTCGCAATACCTTCAACATGTTGAACCCCGTATCCGGGTACAACTGGTCAATAAAACACGGGATGAATAAGCCTGTTTTCATAATGATCTATTGCTGTGCTCGCTGTCTTAAGGTTTCAAAAAGCACAATGCCGGCAGCCACGGATACATTCAGGGATGCCACATGGCCTTTCATGGGAATTTCCACGACCTGGTCTGCCGTTTTCCTTGCTGCCGGGGAAACGCCTTTGTCTTCTGCCCCCATGATGACTGCCAGTGGGGTGCGGAGGTCTTCTTCCCAAAGGCTGTTTTTGCCCTTGCTGTCGCATGCCACCACGCGGATACCACATTCGTGTAAAAACGCGATGCTTTCCAGGATATGGGCCTCCCTGCAGACCGGCAGTCTGTTTAGGGCGCCGGCAGAGGCCTTCAGGGCATCCGGGTTCACACCGGCACTGCCTTTTTCTGGCAGGACAAGGGCATGTGCTCCGGCACATTCGGCCGACCTGGCAATGGCTCCGAGGTTCCTTACGTCGGTGATGCCATCGAGCAACACGATCAGCGGTGTTTCTCCCGATTCAAATATCGCCGGCAGCAGGTCTTCGAGCTTGTGGTAGTCAATGACCGGCATGACAGCCACCACGCCCTGGTGATTCTTGCGTGTCATGCGGTTGAGCTTTTCCACCGGCACCATCTGAAAAGGGATCTTTTGTTTTCTGACCAGGGAAAAAAGTTTCTGGAAGTTATCTCCCTGCAGGCCTTTTTGCATCAGGATCTTTTCAGGTGCCTTCCCTGCTTCCAGGGCCTCCAGCACGGGGTGTATGCCAAAAATGTAGTTTTCCAAGGTGAACTCGTTTACATGTGAACTCCTCTATGGGATGACAGTGTGTTTATGTGCCATATGGGTAAATTCCACCACAAAGGTCGCAAAAAAACTATTCCAGCCGCCAGTCTATGGGCTCTTTTCCCTGTTGGCGAAGCAGCTCATTGGTTTTGGAAAAATGTCTGCATCCGAAGAATCCCCTGCTGGCGCTGAAAGGGGAGGGGTGAGGTGCTTTCAGGATGTGGTGCTTGCCAGTATCGATGAGGTCGGTCTTGGCCTGGGCATAGCTCCCCCACAACAGGAAAACGAGGCCCTCCCGCCTGTCTGATAATGCACGTATGGCGGCATTGGTAAAGGTCTCCCAGCCCTGGTTCTGGTGCGAACCCGCCTGCCGGGCGCGTACGGTGAGGGTGGCATTCAGCAGCAAAACGCCCTGTCTGGCCCATTTTTCCAGGTTGCCGTGCGATGGGATGGGCAGGCCGAGGTCTGCGTGAATCTCCTTGAATATGTTGACCAGCGAAGGTGGCTGCCTGATGCCTTTATTGACAGAAAAACACAATCCGTGTGCCTGTCCCGGCCCGTGGTAAGGGTCTTGTCCAAGCAACACAACCTTTACCCGGTCAAAAGGGGTGTGGTCGAAGGCTGCAAATATCTTTGATCCGGGCGGGAAAACCTGGTGCTTGCGCTTTTCTTCCACCAGGAAAGCTTTTAGATCAGCAAAATAGGGTGCATGAAACTCCGCTTTCAGGACTTCATGCCAACTGCTTTCAATGACTGGTTTTACTTCCTGCTTATGCATCATGTGAAGATTATGGCTGTTTCGATACCATCAACCCGGAACCCGGGCGAGGAGACCCTGGATGTCGATGCCGCCGAAAGCACCGGAACTCATCAACAGCAAACAGGTGTCTTTGGCGGCCAGGTGCTCGGCGAGCATTTTTTTCAGCACCGTGGCTTCGGTGACCACCTGAAGATCCTTTCTGTCAAAGCCCTTCAGCACATCTTCCAGGTGCAGTTGAGGCAGGCGTTTGAGCTGAATCGCTTTTGGACTGAAAAATACGATGGCCGCATCAGCCTCGTCCATGCTGCCACGATATTCTGGCAGGAAGCCTTTGCTTAAGCTGGAGTAGGTGTGCAGCTCCATGCAGGCAATGAGCTTTTTATCAGGATATTGCTGCCTTACGGCGTCTACTGTGGCGCGCAGCTTCGATGGCGCGTGTGCAAAATCGCGGATGACGGTTATGCTGCCGTCGTCATACAGGGTCTCCATGCGTTTGCTCGCACCCTCAAAAGACTGCATCGCTTCGTAAAAATCCGTCCCCCGCACGCCCAGCTGTTCGCAAACCAGCCTGGCCGCCTCCATGTTCAGCAAGTTATGCCGGCCGAAAACACCCACCGGGAATAGCTGGTCCGCGAACCTGATGTGGGTTTTCTCATCGTGAACGGTGAATTCGGGGAGCTGATAGGAGACCCTGGAAACCGATGGCGGGCACTCCTGTTGGCATAATTTGTTGACGGTATCATCGGTTTGATCAAAAATCAGCTTCCCGCCTGCTTCGATCTGGCGGATGAAGGTGCTGAACTGTTCCAGGTAGTCCCTGAAGGTGTGAAATACATTGATGTGGTCCCAGGCAACTCCGCTGATGACCGCGATATGCGGTTTATAGACATGAAACTTGGGGCGGGGGTCTGTGGG
>PUPG01000150.1 GCA_003553005.1 Bacteroidales bacterium | reverse complement strand
TCATCCTCCAGGAGGATCACCTCGAACACCAGGTCCTGATCCACCACGTGTATCTGGCCGGTGGCATCGTGATAGCCTGATTTGGTCACCTCATAGCCGTGAATACCAACGGGAATGTCGAAAAACATATAATCGCCCGGGGCATTTGTTTCCGTGCCCAGTGAGATGGTGGCATCCTCAATGTCATTGCCATCCTGGTCAATCACCTCAAAGGTGACGTCATATTCTGCCGGGTCAACCATCAGGGTAACCGGGATGGTTAAGCTTCCGCCGGCATTGTTTTGCACCATTACTTCCGCGTGGTGCGCACCCACTTCCAGTCCTTCTGCATCAAAAATAAAGTCCACGTCCATATCAGATTCCGGGGCTACCTCGCCGCTTTGCGGGTTAAAGGTCAGCCAATCGATCTGCTCAGAGAGTTGCAGGATGCCGCGGAGGGTCCAGTTGAAGTCCAGTGCACCCAGGTCGGTCAGCTCAGACCAGCTGCCCTGGAAGTACATCCATCCTCCCTTGCCTTCTACCATCGGACCACTGTCCACGGATGCGGGGTGACCGCCCGTGGCCTCCATCGCATAACCCAGCCAGTATTCTTCGCCGGGGACGAGCTCTATGGCTTCGTCCAGCACGTGGGTTGACCAGTCCTCAATGATGACCTCATCGGTCACTTCCTGGCTGTATACCTCGGTGCCGGGACCGGCATCGGAGCCTCCTTCCCAGACTTTGATGGAGACTTCGGTGAAATCATCCGACCGGATATGGTATTTTACGGCACTTAGCTCGTACATGCCGTAGTATTCGGCCAGTTCTTCCGCGGTAAAACGTGCTGCCGTGATGAAGGAAGCTGCTCCGCCTGTACCAACGCCGTTGTTGGCATAGCCATTGTCGTGATGGATCTCTACGGTTTCGATGTCCTTATCTGCATCGTCTTCCCGCTCGGGCATATTCCCGGGTGTGGATTCCAGCTCGGCCGAGAGGCTTGTGCCGGGCGCTGCATCATAGCCTTCATAATGTGCGGTTTCGTGCGACTCCCGGGGTGTGGCAGCAGCCTTGCCCGCCGGATAAACAAAGAGGGCGTACTCCAATTCCGCATCGCCGGGGTTGGCAATGTTGACCACCACCTCATCGCTGTTGCCCTGGGGCAGGGTAAGCTCGATCTCATCCGTATCGATGACGATTTCCGGGGCAGGGATCTTGTCCATTTCGATATGGACAATCTGGCCGTCTTCGGTGACGTCAATCGTTTCTTCATAATCGAAAAAGCCTTCTTTGGTGGCAGTGATCTCATAAGTGCCCTCGTAAAGCGTGAGCTCTGCCTCACCATTAGCATCGGTGGTGGTTTCCTGGTCTGAGTATTGCGTGGTGATGAATACATCATCAAGGGGCTCTTCGCCATCAGTGACTGCAAAGTGAACCTGCTTGCTTGGGTTCTCGATCTGGATTTTGAAGTCATCCACGAGCCACCAGTAATCGTATGCTCCAATCCACTTGAACTTAATCCTGACATCGGATTCGCCCTGGGCGATGTCTGTGATGTCGAAAGCGGAAACCACCGGATTTGGTCCGTTGAAGTCGTTATGTGGCGCATCGTGCCACCTGTAAAGCTCTGTCTGCGTATTAAAATTGTCCGTGCTGATGTAAATGCGAATGTCTGCATTGCCAAATGTCCGGGCCAGGTGCTCTACGGAAAAGTGGATTCCGGTATCGATATCTGAGAAATCCATGGAGGGGCTGATCAGGTCAGCTTCTTCTGATACCCCCTGGGTGCCGTGTCCGTCGGAGTCAAGCATCATGTATCCATCATGGGCCGTGGTGGAGTTCAGTTGTCCGCCAAAGGATCCACCGGTATCGGTCCATTCCCATCCGGGGAAGCCATCCGGGCCTTCAATTACCTCGTTTGTCCAGTCTTGCGGGACGTCCCCATCACCAAATGTTTCCAGGTGGAAGGTATAATATTGGTTGGGGTCGGGCGACACCAGGAATTCATCCAGCCAGTTTTCGAAATAGCTGACCCTGGCATAGACTCCGGGGTAACCCGGGTCACCACAGCCTACGCCGAAACTGACAATCCCGGCTACCTTGTACCACCCTTCTCCGTCTTCGACCACCATGGGGCCACCGCTGTCGCCCTGGCAGGAATCCATTCCGGGAGCTCCGGCGATGATCATGTCGTCGGTGATCCAGGATGGGGGATAGTTGGTGTCAGTTACATCCACGATGGGGACTTCAATGGCCTGCAGGATGTCAGGTGAGGGGCCGCCGGACGATAGGGCGCCCCAGCCGGAAACCTTCACCATCTCGCCCGGATCTGTCATGCCATGTGCGGCATCATCCTGGGTCACGCGCCCTACGGTGGCCATGTTTTCATTCTCCAGGTCGATCGGCGCACTCAGGTTGATCAAGGCAATGTCGTACTGGTTGCCGTCGTCATCGTATTCCGGATAGATGATGAGGTCGTTGATGTTGTGGTAAAAGCCCTGGGTGGATGACATCGAGGTGAATCCTACCCTGAGCCGCACCTGGCTGGGGTCGAGTTCACCCACGTCATCAAAGATCAGGCAGTGGGCTGCCGTGATGGCCCAGTATTCATCCACCAGCACCGCCCCGCAGAAATGCGCTCCGCCAAACTGCGGCTGCAGCTGAAGCGATGCCTGCCAGGGATAGTCCTTGATGTCCACGTCCTCACCGCCGACAATCCGGTCAGATGACCGGTAAAACTGCTGGAGAAAACGCTCCACGTTGTCAGGATCTTCAAAAATGTCCTGGGGTACCTTTGAATCGTGTCTTTCAGCATAGCCTTTCTGGATATCCGAGGCATCCACATCAAATAGCTGGGCCGTGGCTGTGCCTGCCAAAAGCACAATAAAAGATAGCATGAAAGCAAATGTCGTAAAAGTTCTCTTGTTCATTGTCTAATGTTTTAACATGTAAAAGTCGTTGAATAAAAAAGAAACATCGTGGCAGAAGTTGCGCACTGCCAGATGTTTGGTTGGTTAAATATCATCTTTGATCCACAAATGCAAACTTATTAATAATTCAGCAAACAGGCCCTATGGGCAGCGGGTTTTTTTGCACATTATGCTGTGTATTATCCCACCCACCAGCCCGCCTGCCTTGGCCCACCTGAATCATTAAATGAAAGTCCAGGCCTGCAGATATCATACAGGCCGAATGATCGGTTTTGAATATAAATAAGAATAATGATTTTCAGAGTGCTAAAATAAATGATTTATTTTAAAAAAACATATTTTGCATGTAAAAAAACAATTGTTAGGCAAAATAAGTGTTTAGCTGCCTGCGGTTTCCTCCAGGGGCCGGAATCCCTTGCCCAGGAT
>PUPG01000018.1 GCA_003553005.1 Bacteroidales bacterium | reverse complement strand
TACATCCTGGGTGAGGATTTCCGCAGAAACTATGGCGACGAGGCATTGGCGCTGCTGATTAATCCGAACGTTACCGAGTACCGGGGCGAACCCTTCGAACTGCTCATGATCCATTATTACAAGGCGATGAATTTTATCCAGCTGGGTGACCTGGACGCTGCCATGGTGGAGTGCCGGCGCCTGAACATTGCCCTGAATGCCCTCAGCGACAGGTACAATAACGAAAACAGGTACCGGCGCGATGCATTCATTCATACCCTGATGGGCATCCTGTATGACGCAACCGGCGATTACAACAACGCCTTCATTGCCTATCGCAATGCCGTCGGGATTTACCAGGACGACTACAGCCGTCTCTTCAATGTCGGGGTGCCGGAGCAGCTCAAAAAAGACCTGCTTCGTACGGCGCACCTCACCGGCTTCCAGGATGAGGTCCGGCGTTTCGAAAAAATGTTTGACATGACCTATGCGCACGATCCCTCCCGCGAGCAAGGCGACCTGGTCTTTTTCTGGCAGAATGGGCTCGGACCGGTGAAGGCTGAACAGAGCATCCTATTCACCCTGGTGCGGGGCTCAGGTGGTGCCATGCACTTTGAGAATGAAGAAATGGGCCTCTCTTTCCCGGTGCCTGCTTCTGAAGCCCGGGAGTCCGGCGGAAAGCTTGGCGACCTGCGTGTCGTCAGGGTCGCCTTCCCAAAGTACGTGGAGCGGCCGCCTGTGTATGCCGGAGCGCGCCTGGGCGCTGATGGCGGGGCCGTGGACCTCCACCTGGCACAGGATCTGAATGCCGTGGCTTTTCAGGCCCTGCAGGATCGCATGCTGCGGGAGATGGGATCTGCATTGCTTCGCCTGGCTGTCCGGCAAGCCGCCGAGCAACGCATCCGCAAGGAAGACGAAAACCTGGGTGCGATCTTTGGCATCCTGGGTGCCGTGGCCGAACAAGCCGATACCCGCAACTGGCAAACACTGCCGCACTCCATTTTTTACACCCGGAAGTCCCTGCCGGCCGGAGAACACCGGCTAAGCCTCGAACTGCTGCTTCCCAACGGCAACACTGCCAAGACCCTCCACCTGGACGCCCAAATCCGCGAAGGCAGAACCACCTTTATGAATTTTCACACCCTCGATGCAAAACAACGGGCCACGAGGGCAGGGCGGTGAATGGGGGTTGTGTGTGCTTCGGGGAAGGAAGTAAGGAGTAATCAGTATGCAGTAAGCAGTAAGCAGGTTAAGGTTGTCCTTTCGTCTTTTTGTACCTTTGTCCTTTCAACAACAAGTTGCCTGCACGAATAAGAAACCGCCAGGCGGGGCCTTGGCCGCGAGCAGGTTGCCACACACGAATAATCAACTCATCTTATGGATAAAAGACTGCAATCCTTTCAGCACCTGCTGAACATCATGGACGACCTCAGGGAGCAATGTCCCTGGGACAAGAAACAAACCCTCGAAAGCCTGCGCCATCTCACCATTGAAGAGACTTATGAACTGGCAGATGCCATCCTGGATGAAGACCTGGACGGCATCAGGGGCGAGCTTGGCGATCTGATGCTGCACATCGTGTTTTACGCAAGGATTGGCAGCGAGAAAGGAGCTTTTGACATCACGAGCGTACTGGATGGCATCAACGAGAAGCTCATCCGGCGGCATCCCCACATTTATGGGGACGTGAAAGCCGAAACGGCCGAAGAGGTCAAGGATAACTGGGAAAAGATCAAACTGAAAACCGGCAAGAAACGCGTACTCTCCGGCGTGCCCAAATCGCTACCCGCCATGATCAAGGCTTACCGGATACAGGACAAGGTGAAGGGCGTGGGTTTCGACTGGGAAGAACCGCACCAGGTGTGGGAAAAGGTGCAGGAGGAGCTGGAAGAGCTCAAGGAGGAGGTCGACAAACAGGGTGTAAGTGACCGGAAGTTCGTGTTGGACAAAGCAAATAGCGATCAGCCAGATCATTCAGAAAATAATGGAAACGATGGCAAACCAGGAGACTCCATAGGAGAAGGACCATCCAACCAGGAAAAAATTGAAGAGGAGTTTGGTGATTTGCTCTTTGCCCTCATCAATTATGCCCGTTTTATTGGAGTAAACCCGGAAAACGCCCTGGAACGTACCAACAAGAAGTTCGTGAAACGCTTTAACCACCTGGAGGAACAAGCCCGGAAAACCGGCCAGGACATGAAAAAGATGAACCTGGCAGAGATGGATGTATTCTGGAATGAAGCCAAAAGGATGGAGTAACGGGTTTTTGCCTCAGGTATAGAGAAGCCCAAAGCTGAATCCAGCACCCTTTAATCCCAAAACCTCCATGTCTTCCCAAACGATCCTTTATGCGGTTTTCGGTCAGCCGGTGCTCCACAGCAAGAGCCCGCAACTGTTCAGTCCCGTGCTGAATGCCCAGCAGGAGTGTTATCTGCGCATCCGGCCTCAATCGGCCGAAGACCTGGTGCAGGTGGTGCGGAAACTCAACATCCGGGGAGCGAGCATTACCTCGCCCTTTAAGGAAGACCTGGTCCATTTGTCGGATGGCATCACCGAGGCTGCCCGCTTGGTGGGCGCCGTCAATTGCATCCGTTACGATGGCGAACGGATTACCGGCCACAATACGGACCACGTCGGGGTTGCCGGACCCCTTCAGGCCTATGGCGTGGGACTGAAAGACAGCAATGTCCTGGTGCTTGGTGCCGGCGGCGCTGCACGGGCTGCCGTTTACGGACTGGCTCGTGCCGGTGCCCGCGTGTGGGTCAGCAACCGGACCCAAAGCCGGGCGGATGCGCTTGCGACGGATTTTGGCTGCAAGACCATTCCCTGGCAGCAGCATGCCAAACTACCAAGATTCGATGCGGTCGTGTCCACCATCTTGCCGGAAGGCATTCCCCCTTTTATGGACCAATTATCCTGCCGGGTGCTGCTTGATGCCATATATAAACCCTCCCGGGTAACCGCTGCCTGCAAATTGGCAGGCATTCCCGTGATCGGCGGTGAACAGTGGCTTGCTTACCAGGGGGCTGAAGCAGCATCCTTTTATCTTGACCGGGAAGCCAGTCCGGAGTTGCTGACCCGGCAGTTGCACGCGCAGCCAGACCCTGACAAATTGAACATCCTGATCCTGCAGGCGGATCACCTGCCTGATCACGCAGCACGGTCCCACGACCTGGTGATCTCGGCCAGGGGCCTGGATCAGGCCACCATCAACAAGCTGATCGATGAAGAAAAACATCTGGCCTTCGGTGGTTGATGGATGCGTGGTGGCATCGCCCTCGAAAAGCGAAGCCCAGCGTGCCATTGCCCTGGCAGCCCTTGCCCGGGGGTGCTCGCGGATTGTCCGGCCGGGACAAAGTGAGGATGTGCTTGCCGTG
>PUPG01000036.1 GCA_003553005.1 Bacteroidales bacterium | reverse complement strand
ACTTCAAACGTCAAACATCAAACACTGCAACACAACCCCTGAACTTCTGACAAGAACATAAGCACCACAACAACAAATAGTTGCCAAAAAATAAACACATGAATATCGAAGTCATCGCTTTCGACGCGGATGATACCCTCTGGGCCAACGAAAACCATTACCGCGATGCCGAGGATGCTTTTTGTGCCCTGGTGCGTGACTATATGCCTGCAGCTGCTGTCTCCGAAGAGCTTTTCAAGACAGAAAAAGCCAACAGCCGATTGCCAATAGCCAATAGCCAATAGCCTTCCTAATCCATTCTTATCTCATTACTGCACCTTTTTCATTAATCCCGTGTTTGAAGTTTTTTTTGGCATATTGAACCATCGCATTAAATATATGTTTAAAACATTTGTACCTTTGTCATCTTTTTAAAACAAACAGGCAACAGCCGCAATGGGTAGTGCTCACTGAAGCAAAGAATATGGAAAGACAAGAAGATCACATGGTGATCACCGAAAACCTGGCCCTTTTATATCGCGAGGCGGCATCACGCTACGGTGATCTTCCCGCATTTGCTATTCGGAAAGCGGCACTAAACTGGCAGCCGGTTTCTTTCAGGGAAGTATACGAGCAAGGCCTGAACCTGGCTACGGGACTGATCAATTTGGGTGTGCAGGCCCGTGAGCATGTCGGACTGTTCAGCGACAACCGCTTTGAGTGGATATTGTCGGATTATGCGGTACAGTTCTGTGGTGCCGCTGATGTCCCCCGCGGCACAGATGTGACCGATTCGGAGTTGCAATATATCCTGGACCATGCGGGAGTCAAGGTCAGCTTTGTCGAAACCGAAGCCCTTGCCCGAAGGATGCTCAAGTTCAAAAGCAAGCTTCCCAAGCTCAGGGAAATCATCATCATGGATCCTGATGCTCCTGAGGTGGAGGGCGCCAGGCGCCTGGCAGACATCTACATGGAAGGACGGCAAATCAGGCAGAACGGCAACAGGGAAGCAGAGGAGCGCATCGCCGCCATCAAACCCGACGACCTGTTCACGCTCATATATACCTCTGGTACGACCGGTACACCTAAGGGTGTTATGCTCACCCACGAAAACATGGTTTCGCAAATCCGCAACATCCCTGGCAGGCATGGCCCGAATGACCGCATCCTTTCCGTACTTCCCATCTGGCATATTTTTGAACGGGTCATCGAGATGTACACCATCAGCTTTGGCGGATGCACCTATTATTCGAGCATAAAGACCCTGAGCGAAGACATGAAGAACGTCGAACCCACCTTCATGGCTTCGGCTCCGCGGCTTTGGGAAAAAGTGCACGAAAAGATCCTGTTGGGTGTCAGAAGATCCCATCCCGTCAGGCGGGTGCTGTTTCACATCGCCTATTTTCTTGCCAGGCAATACAAAAACGCTGAATACTTCATCACCAATAGAAAGATCAAGCTCAAGCCACAACCTGTATGGAAGCGCTTTTTGCTGACGCCTTTTCACGTCCTGCGCTGGCTGATCGTGTTGCCGTGGTACGGTTTCTTTAACGCAGCCGTGCTGGAACGCATCCGGCTTGGCGCTGGAGGTTCCCTGGCAGCGACCATCTCGGGAGGCGGGGCACTCCCCATACACATCGATAAGTTTTTTAACTACGTGGGCATCCCCGTGCTGGAGGGATACGGCTTGACGGAAACCTCACCGGTAATTTCCGTCCGGTCAAAGCTCAACCTGGTGGTAGGAACCGTCGGACCGGCGATCCGCGAAACATCCATCCGCATCCATGCTCTCGAGACTGGGGAAGTCCTCTATCCCGACCCGCAGGACAAGCACGGGGGAAAAGGGAAAACCGGGGAAATACGCGTACGCGGACCGCAAGTGATGAAAGGCTATTACCGTGCGCCAGCCCTCACCGACGCAGCGATTGAGAATGGCTGGTTTCGCACGGGGGACCTGGGTATGATCACGCACGACGGCAACCTGAAGATACTGGGCCGTTCCAAAGCCACGATTGTCTTGTCAAGCGGCGAAAACGTAGAACCTGAACCGCTGGAAATGCGCTTGCGCCAAAGCCGCTACATCGACCAGTGCATGGTTGTGGGGCAAGACCAGAAATTCCTTGGCCTCCTGGTGGTACCAGAGCTCAGTGCCTTCGGCAAGAATGGTAACAAGCCCGCAACTCCCGAGGAACTTGAGAAGATACCAGGAGCCAACGATATCATCAAAAAGGAAATCAGGCAAATGATCAGCGCATCGTCTGGCTTTAAAAGCTACGAGCAGATTCGCGACTTCCGCATCCTGCCGGAAACATTTACCATAGGAAAGGAAATCACCAACCTATACAAAGTAAAACGCCATGTGGTGCAGGACAAATACGGACACGTGATCGCTGACCTTTTTCATAACAACACACGCAAATAACTACAAGCAATGGATTTCCCTGCTCAACTATTATATCCACAAGATCAGATTTTGCTGGCAATAATGATCTTTGTCATCATGCTCGGGATGGGCGCCAGCCTCACCGTCAACGATTTCAAAGCGGTAGCCAGGAGTCCGAAGGGCGTCCTTGTGGGCTTCCTCTCGCAATTTGGACTGATGCCGCTCATAGCACTGGGCTTGTCCATCGTGCTGAACCTGCATCCCGCCTTTGCCATTGCGCTGATCCTGATAGGTACTTTACCCGGCGGCACCACATCCAACATGTTTGCTTACTTCTCGCGCGGGTCCGTCGCCCTGAGCATTTCGATGACCACGGCATCCACCATCATGGCCCTGTTTATGATGCCCATCATCCTCAGTGTGTACACCGTGCGTTTTACCAGCCAGTTGACGGCAGACATGCGGGCTGCGGGCGCTGAAACGGAATTTGTGATTCCCACCGGCAACATCATCAGCTCCCTTTTGCTGGTGCTGGTTCCGGTGATCATGGGTATGATCCTGAGGCGCAAATCGCCAGGTTGGGCGAAAACCGCCGAAGACACCGCAGGCTTTATGGCCGTGCTGGTGATCCTTTACTTGCTCCTGACGGCCTTTGTCAGGCATGGTGGATTGTTCCTGAGAACACCCATCGAGATATACATTGCCACGATCGGAGTGGGCCTGGCCGGCTTCTTTTTCGGATACTGGTTCTCGCGATTGATTGGGATGTTTCCGCTGTTCCAGAGGGCCATATCCCTGGAAACAGGCATCCAGAACGGTCCGGTTTCCTTTGCCATCATCCTCCTGAGCTTTAACGAGCCGGTGCAGAGCCAGATGCTTTGGCTGGCCATCCTCTACTCCACCTTCATTGTGATGACCTCATCAGGCATCACGCTCTATTTTCGGAAAAAAGGGAAATTCGACTGGGACGTTTACAAAAATACCCAGATCCACCACCGCCTCTTTGGAAAGGAATACGT
>PUPG01000212.1 GCA_003553005.1 Bacteroidales bacterium | reverse complement strand
GAGCAGATGAATGTCACCCAGATTTATGAGGCCCTCGGCATTGAACAGGCTTCTGCATCGCATCATTTGAACATTTTGAAAACCAAGGGCGTATTGGACTCGCGCCGCAGCGGCAAGAACACCTTTTATTTTCTGAAGCACGAAGCCCTCAGTCAGATGATTGACTGCCTCAACCGCTGCCACTGAATCCTGCCATGAAGCTTCCGTAATCATTTTGCCCTCTTATATTCATACGACGTGAGAGACGGGGATCGCTATACCGAAGAGACAATACAGCTTGCTAAATTTTGCAAGGCACTTGGCCATCCGGCCAGGATAAGCATCGTCCGTTTGCTCCTGGAGAAAGACACCTGTTTTTGCGGCGACATCGTGAAGGAAATCCCGCTGGCACAATCCACGGTATCCCAACACCTGAAAGAACTCAAAGAGGCAGGGATCATTCAGGGCAATATCACACCACCAAAGGTCAAATACTGTATCAATAAATCACAATGGGGCACTTTGCAGCGAGCCCTTCGTATGTTTCTTGATTGATTCATCGCTTTTGGCGTGCACTTGCTGAAAATGTATTTTTTTAACAATCCAACATCCATCAGGTTAAAAAAACTTTTCTATTTTTATCTGGTTTTTTTTGCCATTACATTATTTATCGTATATTTGCGATTGAGGACATCAGAAAACGTTTTTCTTTTTAATTTTGCACAATCCTGGTTAATGCAGACCGGAATGAATCAATGACAGAACCCATTAAACTTTGAGTCTTATGATAAAAAGAAGTCTAACCCTGGCAGCGCTGCTCATCGCCATGGTGTTTACCGCCGCTGCCGATGAAAATGAGAAAAAAGGTCCGGTGCTGACCTTTGAGAATTCCCGTCACGATTACGGTACGGTATACGTGGATGACCTTCCGGATGGAAATCTGGAAATCCGTTTCAGCAACACCGGCGATGAGCCACTGGTGATCAGCAACGTACGTGCGTGCTGCGGCACCAGGGTACGGGATTGGCCACGTGAGCCGATCATGCCCGGTGAAGAAGAAACCATCGAAGTTTCATTCCGCCTGGCCCCGCGGCCACAGCGGATCAGTCGCTCCGTCACCGTAAACTACAACAACGAGGAACGCCCCACGGAAAGATTTCGCATTGTGGGGCAGGTCGTTGAGAGAGAATAGCAGCATAAAAAAGATGGTTACCATGGCAAGCGAGCCTGCTCCGGCACATACCCGGACCAGGCCCGTTTTGCATTTGTGCCAAACCAAGTCCGCCATGGGCTGGCCAGGCCTTTAGTCAGGAAATAAAACTGTTGTCGCATGAAGTTTTTGCTTTGGATCTCCCGCATTTTGTTGGGTGTGGTATTCATATTTTCAGGGTTCGTAAAAGCCATTGACCCGCTCGGCTCAGCCTATAAATTCCAGGATTATTTCATGGCTTTCGGCACGGAGTGGTTGTCGTTCACCGCCTTACCCATGGCGGTATTGCTCAGCACATTGGAGTTCATCATCGGGGTGGGTGTGCTTTTTGGCATCAAAATGCGGCTCAGCGCCTGGGGCGGGTTCCTGTTCATGCTTTTCTTCACGCCACTGACGCTCTATATCGCCATCACAGACCCCGTACCCGATTGTGGGTGTTTTGGCGATGCCATCATCATCAGCAACTGGAGCACCTTCTATAAAAACGTGGTGATCATGGCCGCGGCTGTCGTGGTCTTCTTGTATCGAAACAAAATCAGGCCACCCTGGTCGAAGTTTGCCGACAACCTGCTGATGGTCCTGGTTACGGCAGGGGTTTTGTTGCTGTCGGCATATTGTCTCCGCAACCTGCCTGTCATCGACTTCAGACCCTGGAAGATAGGCAACGACGTCACCGAACTGGTCATGCCCACCGAAGAGGTCGCAGAAACCTACCTGATCTTTGAACACGAGGAAACAGGCGAAACCAGGGAGTACCCTGCAGACGATTACCCCTGGGATGATCCGGAGTGGGCAGCAGTGTGGTCTTTCAAGGATCAGCGGCGCGAAATCATTCAGCCATACGAGGAAGCCGAGATCGATGCATTCTATATTGAAGATGAATTTGGTGATGACCTTACCGATTTCTATATGACGGAACCCGGCTATTTGTTCATGGTGGTCGCCCCCGACCTGTACCGCACCAACACCCGTGCCTTCGAAAACGCCATCACCCCACTCTGGAGACAGGCCGAAGCAGAAGGACACACCTTTATTGTACTGACCGGGTCCACGCTGGATGCCATCGGTGAGTTTACCGAGGCCTACGATACACCGCCCAGGGAATTGTTTTACCTGTCCGACGAGATTGAACTCAAAACCATCGTGCGTTCGAACCCCGGCCTGGTGTTGATGAAAGATGGCGTCGTGAAGGACAAGTGGGCGCACCGGAACATCCCGGAGTTGGATGAGATTGAGGCGATCGAAGAATGAGGTTTGAGGTTTGAGGTTTGAGGTTTGAAGTTTGAGGTTGCCGGAGGTGTTTGTGATGGATTTGGTGATGTGTCGTGTTATTGGGTTATGCAGGTTAAGTTTACACATGGTTATATTTGATGCTTATGTTGGATCCTGGGATGCAATCCGATGACCGCTTTATGCGGGAGGCGCTGAAGGAGGCGGAGCAAGCGCTGGAAGCGGATGAGGTACCCGTGGGTGCCGTGGTGGTTTGTAACGAACGCATCATTGCGCGGGCCCATAATCTCACGGAGCGGCTAAATGACGTGACGGCCCATGCCGAGATGCAAGCCATCACCGCAGCCGCCAACCACCTTGGCGGCAAGTACCTGGACCAATGCACGCTCTATGTGACGCTTGAACCCTGCACCATGTGCGCCGGCGCCCTGGCCTGGGCGCAACTCGGGAAGCTCGTCTATGGCGCAAAAGACCCCAAACGCGGGTATACCACCGTTTCAGCCCAGATTCTGCATCCAAAAACCAAGGTCACAAAAGGTGTCCAAGGCGAAAAGGCCTCATCCCTCCTGAAAAATTTCTTCCACACCAAAAGATAACCCCTTCATTTTTCATTTTTAATTTTTCATTTTTCATTCTTCATTGACCAGGGAGTCCACGATCTTCGCCGAGGCCAGGCAAAGCGGGATTCCCCCGCCGGGGTGCACGCTGCCACCTGCAAAATAGAGCCCCCGGATGCCCTTCCTGAAATTGGGATGCCGGTAAAACGCAGCAAACTTATTGTTTGAACTCAGGCCATACAAGGAGCCCCTGAAGGACGCCGTATCCCGCTCAATGGAACGGGGATCGGCATAAGATTCGCTGACGATATGCGGTTCCAGGTCTGTATCCAGCCGCCGGTTGATCTTTTCCACGATCTGCCTGCGGGCTTGTGCGATCAGGGCATCCCAATCCTGCCCAACGTTCTC
>PUPG01000175.1 GCA_003553005.1 Bacteroidales bacterium | reverse complement strand
GGAAAACCACCAGGGCCCTGATCGAGAGCGAATCGATTGCGGAGCCACCGCAGGAAATGCTGAATGAAGCCATGCAGGCAGCCATCGATGCGGTGAAGTAGTCTTTCCGGTGGCCGGCACAACAGCCGACTCCGGCATTCCAGGATCCGTTAAGTTCGTTTTGCTGGCCAACCTGACAAAAAACACATTTTGTTTACGGTGTCAAAAGGATAATTGATCGTTTTCCATTACCTTTGACACCGTTTTTTATCTGTACTCCGAAAGTACTGAACGAATAAAGAACAGAGGTTTCGGATGTTTTGGTGTTTTCGATAATTTCTTGATTGAATGTATTTTTAGCTTTAATACACACAAAAAAGCCTGGGTTGTAATGTGTTTGATAATCAAAACATTACAATGTGTGCGAGTATTCAGTAAAGAAAACTTCTATACCATAAACGATGATTTCTTTCCTTGAAGGACAATTAGACGAAAAGAATCCTGCATACGCAGTGATCAACTGCCAGGGCGTGGGCTATCTTGTGCACATCAGCCTGAACACCTTTCACGCCCTGCCTGACGAAGGCATGGTACGGCTGGCCACGCTCCAGGTGATCCGCGAAGATGCCCATATCTTGTATGGCTTTGCCAATGATGAAGAACGGGAACTTTTCAAGCACCTGGTCTCCGTCAGCGGCGTGGGTCCAAACACGGCACGCATGATCCTCTCGGCCATGACGCCTGCAGAGATCACGACAGCCATCATCCACAACGACATCCAGATGCTCTCGTCCATCAAGGGCATTGGTGAAAAATCTGCAAGCAGGATCATCGTGGACCTGAAAGACCGCCTCGAAAAAGAAGGCGTGTTGCGGTCTGAAAAAATGGGCATTACAGACAATACAATGCAGCAGGAAGCGTTATCTGCTTTAGTGATGTTGGGTTTTGCCAAACCAACGGCTCAGAAGGCCATCCGTGCTATCCTGAAAAAGCATCAGGGCAGCATACAAAGTGCAGAATTTCTGGTCAAAGAGGCATTAAAAAGTATCTGATTCTGTTTATAAAGATTTCATTGGTGCGAATACGGCGAATACGAACATTTTTTACATTATTCTTTTGCCTGGTCATGCTCCCCGTTGCTGCTGCAGCTGAGAATGCTGTGGCTGACAACGACACCTTGCCCCCCACCGAAGAACCGGTGCCCGGGATGCCTTTCGAGAGTGCCGTGGTGTACGACTTTGACAGGTTTCCCGTATCCGGACTTTCCCTCACCAACCCGCGCGTGATCACCACCCATTACGAGTATGACCCGGAATCCGGGCACTACGTCAAGACCCAGCGGATCGGCGACATGGTGATCGGCAGGCCTGTCTATATCTCTTTTGATGAGTTTCTGTCGTACGACATGGACAGACGCTTACAGGATTACTGGCGGGAAAGAGCCACCCCCCAGGATTTTGAGCGTCGCGACGGCCTGATTCCGGAAATCCATATCGGCAGCGAGTTTTTTGACCGGATCTTTGGCGGCAGCACGATCGACATCCGTCCCAGTGGCTCTGCCGAGCTCATCTTCGGGGTGATGTCAAACTACCGCGAGGACCCCGGACTCGACGAACAGCGCCGCCGCACCACCAACTTCGATTTCCAGCAGCGGATCCAGCTTGCCGTGGAAGCCGACATCGGCACCAAGGTCACCCTCGGCGCCAACTACAACACCGAGTCAGCCTTTGACTTTGAAAACAGGATGAAGCTGGAGTACCGGGGTACCGAGGACGAGATCCTGCAGCTCGTGGAGGCCGGTGACGTGACCCTGCCCCTGCCGGGAAGCCTGATCACAGGGGCGCAAGGACTGTTTGGCTTCAAAACCGAAATGCTGTTCGGGAATACCAGGGTGACCACCGTATTCAGCCAGCAAAAAACCGAATCGCAATCCATCCAGGTAACCGGCGGTGCCCAGATGACCGAATTCATGATTCGCGCCGATGAGTACGAGGAGAACAGGCACTTCTTCCTGGCGCAACATTTCCGCGACAATTACGATGCCGCCCTCTCCACACTCCCTACGGTGTCATCCAACATCGAGATCACCCGCCTGGAAGTATGGGTCACCAATGTGGGAGCCGCCACCGAAGATAACCGCAACATCGTGGCGTTTTCCGATCTCGGGGAATACGCACCCCACAACCCCCAGGTGACCGGTCCCGGCGAACACAGTCCGGAGCCCCCAAGGAATCAAACCAACAACCTGATCACCGATGTGGTGGATCCCAGCCAGATCCGCAACATCAGCAATGTCAACAGCTACCTGGGCGGGATAGATTTTACCTCGGGCTCTGATTATGAGAGTGTGGAAAATGCACGCCGCCTGAGAAGCAACGAATACAGCTACAACTCCCAGCTGGGCTTCATTTCCCTAAACCGGACCATCAATCCGGACCAGGTGCTGGCCGTGGCCTACGAATACACGGTGATCGGCGACACCACCACCTACCGGGTGGGTGAGTTCACCAATGATGTCAGCTCCCCCGACGGACTCATCGTCAAGTTGCTGAAAAGCACCACCGTCGAAACAAGTCACCCCAGGTGGGACCTGATGATGAAAAACGTGTACAGCCTGGACTCCTACCAGGTAAGCCGCGATCAGTTCCGGCTCAACGTGCTCTATGAGAGTCCGGAACACGGGGTGCCCGTCGGCTTCCTGGAAGAAGGACCTGGCGATGTCCAGGGGCAGCCGCTCATCCGGGTGATGGGCCTTGACCGCCTGAACACCCAGATGGATCCCTACCCGGACGGGGTGTTTGACTTTATCGACAATGCCGCTACGCGGGGAGGTACCATCCAGTCGGACAACGGCAGGGTCTATTTCCCCGTGGTCGAACCCTTCGGGGAACATTTGCGGGAAAAACTGCAGGACGAAGACCTGGGCGACAAGTATGCCTTTGACTCCCTCTACACCACCACGAAAAACCGCGCCCAGCAGTTTCCGGAAAAGAACCGCTGGTTCCTCGAAGGACGTTTTCAATCCGACGCAGGTGCAGAAATACCACTTAATGCGATGAACATTCCACCCGGATCGGTCGTGGTGACCGCCGGAGGTGTTCCGCTTACCGAAGACGTGGATTACACGGTAGACTATTCCCTGGGCAGGGTCCGGATCCTCAATGAGGGCATCCTGAACTCAGGCACACCCATCAACATCTCCCTCGAGAGCTCGGATATGTTTAACCTGCAGACCAAGACGCTGATGGGAACCCACATCGACCACCGCATCAGCGACAATTTCAACATCGGGGGTACGATCCTGCGCTTGTCGGAGCGACCGCTTACGCAAAAGGTGAGTTTTGGCGACGAGCCGATGGCCAACACCATCTGGGGCCTGAACACCACCTATTCCACCGAGTCGGACTACAT
>PUPG01000106.1 GCA_003553005.1 Bacteroidales bacterium | reverse complement strand
CGGCTGCATGATTTTAATTGCGGCCTGAAGGCTTACAAGAAGCCGGTTGTCAAATCAATCGAGGTGTATGGCGAAATGCACCGCTATATTCCTTACCTGGTTAAAAAAGCAGGTTTCGATGAGATTGGTGAAAAGGTGGTGTATCACCGGGAACGCAAGTATGGCAAGACCAAGTATGGGTTGGATCGCTTTTTCAAGGGCTTTCTTGACCTCATCTCCATCAGCTTTGTGGCCCGGTTTAAACAAAGACCCATGCACCTTTTTGGTCTGCTGGGCACGCTGCTCTTCCTTGCCGGCTTTGTCATTGCCGCCTGGCTGGCTTATGGCCGCTTTGTGCAGCAAATCTACGGGATGACCGACAGGCCCCTGTTTTACTTTGGCTTGCTGGCCATGATCCTCGGAACACAACTGTTTATCGCCGGCTTCCTCGGTGAAATGGTGTCGCGGACTGCACCCGACAGGAACCGCTACCATATCGAGGAAAAAACGAAAAACCTCAAGTGTTGATTTTCCTGCACCATATGGTTTACCTCATACAAATCCCCCGTTATCTCAATAAAAACATGCTGGTTAATCATTTCGTAGTCATCCTGGCACCCGCAAACCTCACAAACCCATAACCCCATAACCCCATAACCCCATAACCTTTTAACCCCAAACCACATGTCCCGCATCATCCTCCTCGGTTCTGCACATCCTCTCCGCGGTGGCGGACTGGCGACGTTCAATGAGCGGCTTGCCCGGGCGTTCATGGAAGAAGGCCACGAGGTGACCATCTATACCTTCAGCCTGCAATACCCCGCTGTGCTGTTTCCTGGCAAAACGCAGTATGCTGATGAGGAGCCGCCGGAGGACCTGGATATCCGGGTGAAGGTCAACAGCATCAACCCGATGAACTGGTACCGGGTGGGGCGGGAGCTGAAGCGCTTGAAACCCGACCTGCTGATTGTCCGGTACTGGCTGCCCTTTATGGCGCCTTGCCTGGGCAAGATCGCCGCCATCGTCCGCAAAAACCAACACACCCGGGTGGTGGCCATTGCCGACAATATCGTGCCGCATGAGAAAAGGCCCGGGGATCGCCAATTGACAAATTATTTTGTCAAGCGGATGGATGGCTTCGTGACCATGTCGGAGCAGGTCCGGCGAGACCTGCTGGCTTTTGACGTGGAACCCGGAAAAATCGCACATTGTCCGCACCCCTTGTATGACAATTTCGGCGACCAGGTGGACCAGGAGGTGGCGCGGCGCCATCTCGGACTGGCCGATGAGCAGTTCCTGGTGCTGTTTTTTGGCTTTATTCGCGATTACAAGGGGCTGGACCTGCTGATCCAGTCGCTGGCATACGCTAAAATCCGTAACCTGCCACTGCGCCTGGTGGTTGCGGGTGAGTTTTATACGGATAAAAGGCCTTATTTCAGGCTTGCAGAGTCACTCGGCGTGACAGATAAAATCATCTGGCGCACGGATTTTATTCCGAATGACGAGGTGAAATATTACTTTTGTGCTGCCGACCTGGTGGCGCAACCGTATAAAAGCGCCACCCAAAGTGGTGTCACCCAGGTGGCTTACCATTTTGAGAAGCCCATGGTGGTTACCCACGTGGGTGGACTGCCGGAGATGGTGACCCACGGCAAGGCTGGGTATGTGACCGAAGTGGACTCCGGAGAAATTGCGGCAGCCGTGTCGGATTTCTTTATGAAAGGAAAACAGGCATATTTTGCGGAGACAATCCGGGAAGAAAAGAAACGTTTTTCATGGAAACGCCTTGTGGACAGCATTTTTGCCATGGCATCCAATAATGAATAACATGGAGATCAGAAAACAGATTGAAGCATCGGTGGCCCTGAAACGCAACATCCTGCAGGACCAGGCCATCATCGATAAGGTGGAGCGGATGATTTCGCTGATCCTGACTACCTACCGCGCTGGCGGAAAGGTCTTGTTTTGCGGCAACGGCGGAAGCGCCGCTGATGCGCAACACCTCGCCGCAGAGCTCAGTGGACGGTTTTACCTGGACAGGCCTCCACTGAATGCGGAAGCCCTGCACGTGAACAGTTCATTTGTTACGGCCACGGCCAATGACCACGCATTCGACAAGGTTTTTTCCCGAATGATTGAAGCGGTGGGGCAACCGCACGACTGCCTCCTTGCCCTGTCTACCTCAGGCCAGTCTGCAAACATCATAAGGGCGCTTGAAACCGCTAGAAATAAAGGGATGAAGACCATCGGGATGACCGGAGAAAAGCCCGGTGCGATGGATGCACGATGTGATGTGTTGATTCACGTGCCTTCATCCGATACCGCGCGGATACAGGAAGTGCACATGCTGCTTGGCCACGTCATTTGTGAAAATGTGGAAAAAGAACTGTTTTCCTGATGATCACCCAGCCTAAGCTTATGGATGCTCCACACGACTGGAGCTTGTTTCTTGACCGGGATGGGGTGTTGAATAAGCGCCCCGGTCTGGGCTATGTGTGCCGGTATGAAGACTTTCAATGGATCCCGGGAAGCCTGGAGAGTCTGCCCGCCCTCGGAAACCTGTTTCGGCACGTCGTGGTCGTCAGCAACCAGCAAGGGGTGGCCAAAGGCCTGATGCGCGATGGTGACCTGCTGGAGCTTCATCAGCAAATGTGCAGGGACGTGGAGCAGGCCGGAGGTCGAATTGACCGGGTGTATGCAGCTACCGGGGCAAGATGCGAGGATAGCTACCGGCGCAAACCCGGCGTAGGCATGGCAATGGAAGCGCAAGCGGATTTCCCGGCCATTCGCTTCCCAAAAAGCATCATGGTGGGGGATACCTTCCGGGACATGCTTTTTGGGAAAAGGCTGGGTATGCTTACTGCCCTCATTGCTACCGAACGCCCATTTTCACCTCATTACCATAGACTTGCCGATTTCCATTTTGCCAGTTTGTCACATTTTGCTAATTTTATGATTAGATATTTCAACACTTAAATACGATGACCGCAGGTGTAGGTGGCAATTCAGGCCTTTCAGCGACTTGCACCCTGATTCACCTGCGCAGCTAAAGTGTAAGCGCATGCATACCAACAATAAAGGCAGGGTGTTGATGGCGATGAGCGGCGGACTGGACAGCAGTGTCGCTGCCATGATGCTGATCAACGAAGGCTATGAACTGGTGGGCATCACCATGAAAACCTGGGAGTACGCCCAGGGAGAGATTCCGGAGAAGGAAACCGGTTGCTGTAGCCTGGATTCGATCAATGATGCCCGGCAATTGGCCGTAAATATGGGTTTCCCGCATTATGTGCTGGATATCCGTGATGAATTTGAGCAATACATTGTCAGGGATTTTATTGATGAATACCTGAAAGGCAGAACACCCAATCCGTGTGTGTTATGCAACACCCATATCAAATGGGGCGCGTTGCT
>PUPG01000108.1 GCA_003553005.1 Bacteroidales bacterium | reverse complement strand
TTGTACATTGATTATACCCGGCGTGCAAGAAACCTCCGGGATCTCACCGTACGCATTACCGCACCGGAGTTTTCCTACCTGAATGCCAGCGGTGCCTCATCCATTCAAAGCACTGAAAAGCTCGAGGCACCAGCATTGCGCCTGAAGGTATCCGGCGCCTCCGACATGGAGTTATCGGTGGATACGGAGCACCTGACAACCGGTATTAGTGGAGCCAGCAGCATCAAGCTCACGGGTGCAGCCACCAGGCATGACCTTCAGGTAAGCGGCGTATCCAGGGTCAGGGCCTATGACCTGGAAACCCTGGTCACGGACGCCACCACATCCGGCACGGCCAACGTGCGCATCAGGGTAGCCGAAAAGCTTGAGGCCGTAGCCAGCGGCACCTCCTCGATCATTGTGCGCGGCAATCCACCCGTAGCCAATTACAGCACGTCCGGAACGGCCAGTGTGCGTGGGGTGGATCAAGCAGACCGGGCAAACGGGCACGAAGCGCCGCAAGAAAAGGACACGGTTGTGATGCGCCTGGGGGACCGGGAGGTGATCGTCGCCGAAGGAGAGCGCCCCACGGTCAGGAGACGACCACATACCCACTGGCGCAATAACTGGAGCGGTCTATACCTTGGCCTGAACGGTTATTTTGGTGACAACAACAGCCTCAACCTTCCTTCAGAAAGCCAGTTCATGGATCTGGACTACAACAAGTCGCTCCAGGTCAACCTGAACTTTCTGCATCAGAATTACGTCCTGGCGCGGGGTGATAACCGGCTCTTCGGACTGGTAAGCGGATTGGGCATCCAGTGGACCAATTACCATTTGTCCAACGACATCGTCCTTCAGCATGGCAGCGACGGACTGGTACACCAGGATGCGGAGTATGGGTTAAGCACCAACAGGCTCAGGGTGTTTCAACTGAATGTGCCTTTGATGGCTGAATTGCAACTGCAGGATGCAAGGACCTGGAACCGGTTTTATTTTTCTGCGGGTGTGCAGGCCGGGTTTCGCCTGAGGAGCCATACCAAGGTACAGTACCGGGATGCAGACGGCGATCGCCAGACAGACCGCGAAAGGGAAGATTTCCACCTGGTGCCGATCCGGATGGATTTGATCGGCCAAATTGGCTGGGGACGCCTGAACTTTTTTGGCACGTATGCGCTGAACTCCATGTTTAAGGACGACAGGGGACCGGAACTGAGTCCCTTCAGCGTCGGCATTCGCTTAATTGGCGGATAATCGCATTTTTTTCTCATGTTGTTGGTTTTGACAGCAGCCGGCTCATTGGCCGGTTGCTTTTTTTATTCCGCATGATTCAGCTTATCGCAAAAAAAGAAAAAGTGTATTTTTGTAAAAACGGCAAGATATATGTCAGGACACAGCAAATGGTCAACAATCAAGCGCAAGAAAGGCGCCCTGGATGCCAAGCGCTCCAAAATTTTTTCCAGGGTGATCAAGGAGATCAACGTGGCTGTCAAGGAAGGCGGCAACGACCCGGAAGCCAATCCCAGGCTGCGTCTGGCCATTGCCAACGCCAAAGGGGTGAATATGCCCAAGGACAATGTCCAGCGGGCGATCTCCAAGGCAGGCGATAAGAATGCCGCCGATTTCCAGGAAGTCACCTACGAAGCATACGGCAATTTTGGCGTAGCCATTTATGTTGAATGCCTTACCGACAATCTCCAGCGCACGGTGGCCAACGTGCGGGCCATCCTGAACAAGCACGAGGGCAAGCTCGAGACCAAAGGTGCACTGAGTTTTCTCTTCGACCGGAAAGGCGTGTTCACCATCCCCGAAACGCACGTTTCAGAAAAAGGGATGTCAGAAGATGATTTCCTGATGGAGGTGATTGACGCAGGAGCTGAGGAAGCCGAGAATGAGGAGGGCTTCTACACCATCTATACCGCAATGGAAGACTTTGGGAGCATGATGAAGAAGCTGGAGGAAATGGGTGTGGAAGCTGAAAATGCGGAACTACAGCGGATTCCCAAAACTACTGTCAACCTCAATCAGGAACAGGCACAAAAAACCCTCAAGCTCATTGATGCCCTCGAGGACGACGACGACGTGCAGAATATTTTCCACAACGTGGAGCTCACCGAGGAGATCATGGCGTCCATGTAGACCTGTCACGCCACGCAATGTGTTCATGCAGGAGCTCCCTGCCCCCCAAACCCCGGGACCAGTTCACCAGCGCATCCTGGAATAACATAGGGTCACCTCAACGCCTACCACCCGGGCATCCACTTTGGGATCATTTACGGAAAGCATTCATGTAGAGCATTTACGGAAAGGATCCGGGAGAGGAGTCCGGAGAGGATCCCGGCATATCATCCCACCATCATCCCTGGTCAGTCCCCTCCGGCATTATCTTCCGCAAACCATTCTGCATAAGATGTGGTTGTTTCGTGGAGGCGCAGGGAATGCAAAACAACGCCCTCAGGTAACGCAGCCCTGATCTTGTGCGCAAAATCGTGGATCATGCATTCACAAGTGGGTTGATAGGGTACCGCCACCACCTTCCCCAGCAAATGCGATTGCTCCATCATCTCCTTATGCGGGGTATTGGCGTTGACCATCAGGGCGTGATCGAGCGGCTCAACGATCAGCTCATTGACAATCTGTTTAAGCACCCCAAAATCCATCACCATGCCTTGCTTGGGATCCGTGGGGTCTTCCGCCGGGCGCCCCTTTACCGTAACATATAGCAGATAACTGTGTCCGTGAATGTTCTTACACGGGCCGTCGTAATTGTATAATGCATGTGCGGCTTCGAAACGAAACTGCTTGGTCAGGCGTACCACGGGAGTGTTGTTCATAAGCTTTTACTTGGTTATGGGGTTATGGAGTTATGGGGTTTGAAGTTTGAGGTTTGAGGCTGAGCACTTGCGAAGTCCCGAGCTGAAAGTCCCGAGAACGCAGTGATTCGGGAAGCGATACGATTCGGGATTTGAAGTTATCCACAAATTAACACAAATGGTTTTCACAGATGCACACAAATGCCCAAGGTAACTGCGGACAGCCCAGGTGCTGTCCTACGGGACTCGCACCCCCATTAAGGCCTGCAAGGCTAATCAGGCAATTATTGTTCCTTACCCGATCATCTCCGCAGCCCAAGTGCTGCGGCTACCTTCTTACTTCCTACTTCCTACTTCTTACTCCCTTCTCCGACGTCAGTACTTAATGGTGTAGGTATACACTGCCGGCTTTTTCTCCTTCTTTGGTGACTCTTTGCTTCCCTCCTGCTTACCGGCGGCTTTCTTTGCCGCATCTGCGGGCTTGTAGGTCATCGATAGCTGTTGCTTCTTTTGCTTTTTGATCCTGAAGGGAATTTTGATCTTGTTGTTCGTGGTCACGCGCACCCCCCGGTTTTTCACCGACTGGTATTGCAACATGCTCACCAGCCGGATGGCTTCT
>PUPG01000245.1 GCA_003553005.1 Bacteroidales bacterium | reverse complement strand
CCGCCCTTTTGTTTTCTTCATCGATTTCGATGGATGTGATCTTGGCAGGACTCAAGGCCCTGGTGATGTACAACTTGGCATTGGTGGTGTAATTGATCACATCGATATTTTCGTTGCGAAGCTCCCGGACGATCCCGTGTATCCTGGAACCCTTCATCCCTACACAGGCGCCAACCGGGTCAATGCGGTCATCATAAGACTCCACGGCCACCTTGGCGCGCTCGCCTGGCTGGCGGACAATCTTTTTGATGGTGATGAGTCCGTCATAAACCTCCGGGACCTCCTGCTCAAACAACCTTTCGAGAAAAACAGGTGATGTGCGGCTGATGATGATCAGGGGGTTATTGTTTTTGATCTCCACCCTGGACACGACTGCACGAATGGTATCTCCCTTGCGGTAAAAGTCGGAAGGGATTTGCTCCGTCTTGGGCAGGATCAGTTCAATGTCTTCATCGTCAAGAGTCAGGATCTCCTTCTTCCATACCTGGTATACTTCCGCCGTGATGAGGTCTCCGATCTGATCCTGGTATTTTTTGTACACGCTGTCTTTTTCCAGCTCAAGGATCTTGGATGAAAGGTTCTGGCGGATGGCGAGGATTTCACGCCGGCCAAAGTCACTCATCTTCACAGGCTCTGAAACATCCTCTCCCACCTCGAAGTCCGGCTCGATCTTAATGGCCTCCGAATAGGCGATCTGGGAATTTTCATCCTCCACTTCTCCATCTTCCACGATGGTGCGGTTATGCCATACCTCCAGGTCGCCCTTGTCGATGTTCACGATAATATCAAAATTATCGGCCGAACCGTATTTCTTCTCCAGCATGCTGTTAAATACATCTTCCAGGATCAGCATCATGGTAGATCGGTCGATGTTCTTGAATTCCTTAAATTCCGAAAACGATTCAACCAGGTTAATAGTTTCCATCTTCTTTGTGCAATTTGTGTGGTACGTATATTAAGTCGATTTGTGCTTACCGGAAAGACACCTGTACTTTGGCCTCCCTGATGTCTTCAAAAGGGATATAAATGCTGGCATCGGCATCTGTTTCCGGTTCTTTTTTCTTCTTTTTGGCTTTCGTGGGTTTATCCTTTTCCAGGGTAATGCCCCCGGCATCTACCTGGGCCAATTTGCCTTTTACGCGCTTATCGTGCACGTCCAGTATGGCCAGTCTGCGCCCAATGTTATTGCGGTACTGGCGGGGAAGCTGCAGGGGATGGCCAACACCCACCGAAGAAACCTCCAGCTCAAAGTCTTCCTTATCCCGGTCGAGCTGCTGCTCGATATGCCTGCTGAGCTTCACACAGTCATCAATGGTTACACCCTGATCTCCATCGATGTGCACCAGGATCTTATTCTGAGGGGTTACCCTGATGCTTACCACAAATTGATCGCTTCCCTCAAGGAAAGTTTCAACCAGTGACGCGATGTGCTTTTCTGTAATCATAGGCCAAACCCTAATAAAGAAGGGGACGTCCTGCCCCCTTCCTGTCCTTCGAAAACCATTTTTGCCGTGCAAAGATAATGGATTTTCATTAAATATAAAAAAAATCGCTGTTTTTTAGTGCATTAGCCCCTTGTGCGGACTGTAAAAAACCTGCATTCTGGCAGGTTAACCTGCACAGGTTATGGACGCCAGGCACCAAAATGCTCATAGTGCCTGCTCATGATCTCCCAGGCGCGGTCTGCCAGTTCATCCTGGTCGTACTCCGTGGCGGTTTCAGAGATGTACTGCATCAGGGCCAGGCTCTCCCCCATTCTGTCGCTTACCTGGCGAGCCCGTTGGGGATAGAATTGTGAGAAGTATTCCAGTTTTTCTTCATGAATGTCGGTCATTCGCGACATAATGGCGTTGGCCGGTTCCGGGGCACCTGCGGCATAATACCGCTCTGCCATGAGCAAAGTGAAATAGTTGTAGGGTACGTTTTCTTCCGGCATCACCTCCATGGCTTTGTCCAGTGCGGCAATGGCAGAGTCGGGTTTGTTTTCTTCGACCAGGGATTCTGCCAGGCGCTGGAAAATATTCCGGAAGCTCACGGTGAGCCTGCGGTGGTCTTCATCCAGGTAAACGGACGGGTCATACATGTTGCCCCACTGGAATTTATTCATCAGGTTATCATACAGGATATTGGTGTTCACCCTGCCGATCCTGTTGGGTTCAAAATCGGTTCGGATGGGTACCAAACGGTAGGCCATACCTTCGAGCTGAAAATATTCCTCCAGCCCCATATAGGATCCTCTCCCTGTGGTGATGGCAAAATAGACAGGGCGCTCCCAGTTGTTTTCAGCAAGAAAATCGAGGGCCATCATGTGGTTTTTGTTCATCCCACTGCCTGGCATCTGCCATTCCACGGCATCGACGATCAGGTGGGCATCTTCAGGAGCCACCGTGCCGTTTTCCACCACTGTGGCAGAGTCGACGGGCAGCCGGAAGTTGCGTGTCGGGAAGTAAGGTTCATCTTCTCCCCGCACAAAGCGTTCGATCATCCTGCCCAGGTCAATATAGCGGTCAGTGCGGTCCAGGATGTGTACATAATCGCGCGTCCCGTCCCGGTATTCATGCGGCTCGAAGCTGAATGGCACAGGCGCCGCATCGTAGGTCTTGCGGCGCAACATGTTGTCAATATACCAATCGGTGTTCAGCAGGCTCATGTTCACCACCTTGATGTCGGTGCGTATGCCCTCCACTTCCTGGGCATACCACAGCGGGAAGGTGTCGTTATCCCCATTGGTGAAGATGATGGCATTGGGTGCACAGGACTCCAGGTAGTTGATGGCCACATCGCGGGCACCATACCGGCCCGACCGGTCATGGTCGTTCCAGTTCTCTTTGGCCATGTTCGCCGGCACCAGCAGCAGGCACAGGGCCGTCCCGATGACGGCAGCCACCTTGCCTGTCTTGTTGTCTTTCACCGCATCCTCAGGCTGCTCATCGCCCTTTTTGCCTTTGACCTTCCTGGCAAGGGCATCGATAATGGCGAGGGCACCCAGTCCGACCCATATGGAGAAGGCGTAGAAAGACCCGATATAGGAATAATCGCGCTCACGTGGCTGGAATGGCGTCTGGTTGAGGTAGATGATGATGGCCAGCCCGGTCATGAAGAACAGGAGGCCCACGACCAGGGCATTGTCGGGCCGTCGTTTGAGTTGATACAGGAATCCCACGACACCCAGGATGAAGGGCAGCATGTAGTAGGTGTTCCTTCCGGGGTTTCTTTCCATCGTTTCCGGGAGGTTATCCTGCGGACCCAGGCGGATCTCATCCAGGAAGGAAATGCCGGTAATCCAGTTTCCATCAAACGCACTGCCATGCGATTGGATGTCGTTTTGCCGGCCACTGAAGTTCCACATCAGGTACCGGAGATACATGTGTCCGACCTGGTAGGAGAAGAAAAAGCGCAGGTTTTCCGTAAAGGTTGGTTTGTTTT
>PUPG01000025.1 GCA_003553005.1 Bacteroidales bacterium | reverse complement strand
TTGATTTGCTTAAAAAGACCATCAAGAAGGAATTGGGTCAGGATGGCAGGTTGGAGTATAGCATCATCATGGACAATACGAAGTCCAGTCAACACAACCAACCTTTTACCGTGCATGCCCCCACCCTGAATAAAAAAGCCCTGAAGAACCCACCCATCAACATCCCGATAGATCTAAACAAGGATTCGGTGGAAACCAAGACGGTGCCTAACCCGTTTGTGATTCCAGGGTTAAAGAAGCTGAACATTCATCCCCAGCTGATCGATTCCTACAATTTTGAAAATTTCATCCAGGGCGATTGCAACCGGCTGGCGCGCAGTGCCGGGCTGGCTGTTGGGCAGAATCCAGGTAAGACCTCCTTTAACCCGCTGCTGATCTATAGCGGCAATGGCCTGGGAAAAACCCACCTGGCCCATGCCATCGGCATCGAAGTAAAAAGCCATTATCCTGAAAAGACCGTATTATATGTAACTGCCGAGCAGTTTACGAACCAGTTCATCGACTCGATACGGAACAACAACCAAAACGATTTTGTCCATTTTTACCAGATGATCGATGTGCTGATTGTCGATGACATCCATTGCCTGGCTGGCAAACCCAAGACGCAGGATGTCTTCTTCCACCTGTTCAACTACCTTCATCAGAGCGGCAAGCAAATCGTCATCACCAGCGATCAGCCACCCGTGGAGATGAGCGGCATTGAGCCCCGTTTGTTGTCCCGCTTTAAATGGGGATTATCGGCTGATCTTCAGCTTCCGGATTTCGAAACCCGAATGGCCATCCTGCAAAAAAAGATCCTCAATGACGGGGTGGAAATGCCCACCGACGTGCTTGAGCTGATCAGCAGCAAGATCAACACCAACGTCCGCGAAATGGAAGGTGCCCTGATCTCCATCCTGGCGCAATCTTCCATGAACAAAAAAGACATCAACCTGAAGCTTGCGGCCAATGTGATTGAGAAGTTTGTCAAACACGCCCCCCAGGAGATCACCATCGATTACATCCAGAAAACCGTATGCCAGTATTTTGACATCCCCCTGGACAAACTCAAGTCCAGGAGCAGAAAACGCGACACGGTGCAGGCCAGGCAACTTGCCATGTATTTTTCCAAGCTCTACACCAAGTCTTCCCTGGCGGTGATTGGAAACAAGTGTGGCAATAAGGACCACGCGACCGTCCTGCACGCCTGTAAAACCGTGCGCAACCTGGTGGATACGGATAAGCGCTTCAAGCGCTATGTGGACGACCTGGAGAACATCATCAAGGTGACTTGATCCTCCCTGCTAACATCAGCTATTGTATTTGTCTGCTATTGAATCCTGGCGTTGTAACGCAAAGATACACCCTGGTCTTCATGAGGCGTTCATTGCAGGATGAACGAGATTTTGGCTATTTTTGCCTGGAAACCCGGCAGGCCGGGTTGCGAAATCATGCATTGGATGCACACCAAATGATTAAATACGGAAAGATGCGAATTTTAATGGTTTGTTTGGGGAATATCTGCCGCTCGCCCCTGGCAGAGGGTATTATGCGAGAAAAAGTCCGGGAGTCGGGGCTGGACATTGCAGTGGACTCCGCCGGCACAGCGGCTTATCACGTGGGCGAACCACCGGATGAACGTTCCCAGGAGGTCGCCAAAAAGCACGGCATCGACATTTCCGGGCAGCGCGCAAGGCAGTTCGAGGTGTCAGACTTTGACCATTTTGACAAAATCTATGTGATGGATAGCCAGAATTATGAAAACGTCATGTCGATGGCACAAAACAGCACAGAGTCGGACAAGGTGGACCTGATTCTCAACGAAATTTACCCGGGTGAGAACCGACCGGTGCCAGATCCCTATTATGGAGGCAGGGATGGTTTTCAACGTGTATACGATATGCTCGAGGCGAGTTGTAATGAGGTGATTGAAAAGGCAAGAGGCTGAGGTTGAGGTTGAGGTTAAGATTAAGGTTGAGGTTAAGGTTGAGGTTGAGGTTGCCCGGGGTGCTTATGAAGAGTCGTGTGTGTTGATGTGATAGGGTTTGGGGTTTGAGGTTTGAGGTTTGAGGTTTGAGGTTGCCCGGAATGCAAATAAAGAACTGTTTGTTAGGGTGTTAAGGGGTTAAGGAGTTATAGAGTTATAGAGTTATAGAGTTTTGGGGTTTTAGGGTTTTGGGGTTTTGGGGTGATTTGGATTTTTTGGAGATCAAAATGCAATGGATATAAAAACAGGGCAGGACATACCTGATCAGCAAAGGCTTCTGAAGGCGCGGGAGGTGATCAAGCCATACGTGCATCGTACACCGGTTTTGACGTGTGCAACCCTCGATCAGCTCACCGGTGCCACATTGTATTTTAAATGCGAGAACTTTCAGAAAGGAGGGGCTTTCAAGTTCAGGGGTGCCAGCCATGCCGTGATGACGCTCCCGGAAGATCAGTTATCCAGGGGAGTGGCCACCCATTCTTCAGGAAATCACGCCCAGGCTTTGGCTCTTGCCGCCCAAATGCGTGGCATACAGGCCCACATCGTGATGCCGGAGAATGCACCCCGGGTCAAGGTGGCAGCAGTTGAGCGATATGGCGGAAAAATCCGCTTTTGCGCCCCTACCCTGCCCGACCGGGAAGCCACCCTGGAAGAAGTCGTCCGGGAAACCGGAGCCAGCGAGATCCATCCTTACAATGACTACCGGATCATTGCCGGGCAGGCTTCCGTGGCGGCGGAAATTTACGAAGATGTGTATCGCCCGGACATCCTGCTGGTGCCTGTGGGGGGTGGCGGACTGTTAAGCGGAAGCATTCTCAGCACCAGGTATTATTCTCCTGGCACCCGGATATATGCAGCCGAACCGGAAAAGGCAGATGATGCGCATCGAAGTTTCCGGCAGGGACGATTCGTTCCGGCAGAGAAGCCGCAAACCATTGCCGACGGACTGCGCACTTCCCTGGGCAGCAAGACTTACCCCATCATCATGGGGGGTGTAACCGACATCCTCACGGCCAGTGAAGAAAGCATCGCCTGCGCCATGCGCCTGATCTGGGAGCGCATGAAGATCATCGTGGAGCCCAGTGCCGCCGTGCCACTTGCTTGTATCATGGATAACCCGGTGCCGTTCCGGAATACGCGCACGGCCATTATCCTCTCCGGGGGAAATGCGGACCTGTTAAACCTCCCCTGGATGAATCAAGCGAGCAGCATCCATTGATTTTAGTGAAGAATGAAGAATGAAGAAGAGAATGAAGAATGAAAAATGAAAAATGGAAAATGCCAAATTTGGCCGGCCCATATGATTTTCCAGAAGGGCCCTGCAGAGACAGCACCAGGGTTGCTGGTTGGATGGTAGGCAAAACACGCAAACATGAAGGATTCAACGTCAAAGCGCACCGGCACACTATACCTGATTCCGTCCTCCCTTGGGGAGAGCGACCTTTCATCAGTCTGGCCAGGGGG
>PUPG01000114.1 GCA_003553005.1 Bacteroidales bacterium | reverse complement strand
GACAGGATTATCGATATGGTAAACAACATACTGAAGGAGGCTCCCAGGGAACCGGTGATCATGCTGTTTTCGGATCATGGCGTACGGGAGCCAAGCAGTGGCGTGACCGACCCGGAGCACGCGCACCGGGTGCTCAATGCGGTGTACTTCCCCGGTGGCGATTATTCCGGGTTGCATGAAAGCACGGCACCGGTTAACTCCCTGCGCCTCATGATGAACCGCTTTTTTTCGCAGGATTATGAGATGCTGGATGATTTTTGAACCGATGACACGTTGACCAACCAAACTAAATCAGTATGTCTTCACCAGTGATACATCATGGCTCGTTTCGCGACATCAGTGGGTTCCTGTTTTATGAGGATGACCGGTTGCTTCGCCAGGTAAACCAGGAGGGAAAAGATGATTTCGTGCGACTGCACAAATCCGGTTTGTATGACGCACTTACCGCCAAAGGGTGGCTCATTCCGCACAAGGAGATTGAAGGCCACCCGGGTGCTGCTCCTAATGCGCATCAGGTCATCCAGCCAGAAAAAGTGGACTTCATTTCTTATCCTTACGAGTGGTGTTTCAGTCAGTTAAAGGATGCAGCCCTGCTTACACTGCGCATTCAAAAAGCGGCGCTCAGGCATGGGATGTGGCTCAAAGATGCCTCGGCTTATAACGTCCAGTTTCATCGCGGCAAGCCCGTGTTCATCGATACCCTGTCTTTTGCGCGCTACGAAAAAGGCAAGCCCTGGCCGGCTTACCGGCAGTTTGTAGAGCATTTCCTGGCGCCACTTGCCCTGATGAGCTATGCGCATCCCGACATGAACCGCCTGCTTTGCTTGTATCTTGATGGCGTTCCGCTCGACAGGGTCGTGGCTTTGCTTCCTGCCAGGGCCAGGTGGAAGCCCTCCTTATGGATGCATATTTTCCTGCACGCCCGGGCACAAAAAAAGCATGAAGACAACCCATCAAAGACCAGGCAAAGCCGCTTGTCGGAAAAGCGCCTGTTGAACCTGTTGGAAAGCCTGGGGCAAGCGGTTCAGGGTCTGAAGCTAAATACCAGGAAGTCGCAATGGGCAGCATATTATTCGTTTACAAATTACTCAGAAACGGCTTTTGAACAAAAAAAGACGCTGGTCGCTGATTTTTTGAAGCGGTTGCATCCTGGCAAGGTATGGGACCTGGGTGCAAATACTGGTGAGTTTACCCGGCTTGCTGGCGAAATGGAGGCTAACTGTATTGCTTTTGATGTGGATCCCCTGGCTGTCGAAGCTTTTTACCAGGAAAACAAGCGACAAAAGACCGGGAACATCCTGCCGCTGATCATGGATCTCACCAATCCGAGTCCGGCCACAGGTTGGGCAAACAGGGAGCGTGATTCCCTCATGGGTCGGGATCTGCCGGATGCGTTGATGGCCCTGGCGCTGATTCACCATCTCGCCATTTCCAATAACCTGCCTTTTGGCAAAATTGCCGCCTTTTTTGCAGCGCTTGCCCCCTCCCTGGTCATTGAATTTGTTCCAAAAACGGACTCCCAGGTGCAGAAACTGCTAGCGCACCGGGCAGATATCTACCCCCATTATGATGCCTTGCATTTTGAGCAGGCTTTTTCGGCTTATTTCGATATCGCGGACAAGCAGTCCATAGCGGGCACGCAAAGAATTCTGTACCTGATGAAGCGCACCAAGCCTGAGTGATTGATGCACTTGCGCATGATTTCAATAAAATATTTCTTGGCTTTGAATCAGTAAATGTAGCATCCGGGCTGCCTGGGGGCCTCCCTGGAAAAGGATATCCAGTTGATTTTCCTGGAAATTATGGAGGCCGGATGGCATAAAAACCATGATGATTCGCTGAAAAACTGCTATCTTTGAAGCATCAACAAACCATTCGTCTCTATTCTCATCAAACAACAAGACTGTTATGGAATTGATTTTGCATCTATGGATGACCCTTATTTCGTATGATCAGCTCACGCTTGGATACATTGACCCAGGCACTGGCAGCATTATCCTTCAGGCGGTGGTTGGCGCCATTGCCGGGATAGCCATTGCAGTCAGGCTTTTTTGGTACAGAATCCTGAAGTTGTTTGGCATCAAAAAGCACCAGGCACTTGATGAGGAAAAGGACAAATGATGCGTTTGGCCGAAGGCGTTCCTCAGCTTTAATGATTCAATGCACATAAAAAAAATGAAACTTCCATGACAGGTTTTTGACACAAAGGGGGATGATTATTGTCGCGGGGGCTTTTGGACGAAATTGGCTTTTGGCTGTTAGCTCTCTTGCCAACAGCCAACAGCCAAAAGCCAATAGCCAATAGCCAATAGCCAACAGCCAATAGCCAACAGCACTTCTATTGAAAACGTAAACTTCAGATAACCAATAATTTGAAAAAATATAAACACATGAATATGAGGAAAAAGATTGTAGCCGGAAACTGGAAAATGAACCTTGGTCTTGAAGAGGCCAGGAAATTGGTGGGTGAACTCAAGGTGAAGATCGACCATCAGAAGGACAGTTTGCCAAATCATGCACAGGGGATGCCGGAAGTGGTGCTGTTTCCGCCCTTCCCTTACCTGACAAGGATGGTAGATGTTTTTACCAACTATGCTGGCGTATCCGTGGGTGCGCAAAACTGTCACCACGAGGAGGAAGGTGCATTTACCGGTGAGGTGGCAGCCCGCATGATCAAATCGGTGGGGGCCAGTCACGTGATCATTGGCCACTCTGAACGGAGAAGCCAATTTGATGAGGATGATCAGTTGCTTGCGACAAAAACTGGGCAGGCATTGAAGAACGGACTCACCCCGGTTTTTTGTTGCGGAGAACTGCTTCCGGACCGGGAAAACAATCAGCATTTTCAAGTGGTCGCCGATCAGTTGCAGAAAGGCCTGTTTTGGATGGACGACCAGCAGCTGGGGTACGCGGTGATCGCCTATGAGCCCGTATGGGCCATTGGCACCGGCAAAACGGCAAGCCCCGAACAGGCGCAGGAAATGCATGCATACATCCGCAAACTGATTGCAGATACCTACAACCAGGAAGTTGCGGACAACATGAGCATTTTGTACGGAGGCAGCTGCAACGCAAAGAATGCCGCCGACCTCTTCAGCAATCCCGATGTGGATGGCGGATTGATCGGGGGAGCCTCGCTCAAACCTGGCGACTTTTTTGAGATCATTCTTGCCCTGGCCAACAAGGGTTAAAGGCGCATAGGCCATCCCATTCAGGCATGGCTAAGCTTTCAGCGGCAATCTTAAATCCCGAATCGCTTCGCTTCCTGGATTTGTTTGTCGCTCAGCCTCAACCTCAACCTCAACCTCAACCTCAACCTTAACCTTAACCTTAACCTTAACCTTAACCTCAATGGATTACATCGAGCTACACTGCCAGCTGTCTCCCGTAGAACCCTGGGCGGAGATCCTGATCGCCGAGCTTTCCGCATTGGG
>PUPG01000191.1 GCA_003553005.1 Bacteroidales bacterium | reverse complement strand
GGGAAAGGCTGATCGCCACAATGACAAGTATGATGAACCTCTTCTTCATGAATGAACTAACAAGAAGCTTAACAAAAGGTTGATTGTTGCTGTTTGTGGCCAGATCTCCCGGATGGGCACTGACCCCCATACAAAATTAAAAGCTTAAGGGCGTGCTTGTTGGGGTTTAACACACTTTAACACGCCCTTAAGCTTTTTTAGTGTACTGAAAAAGAGGGGTAAAGCACCACCAGGCGCGCGCTGGTGATGGTGTACATGGTGGGCCGGGGTGATTTGATGGATGGGGTCAGTTTATTTCCATCTTTCTTCTACACGCTTCCAATCCACAAGCTTCCAGAATGCGCTGAGGTACTCAGGGCGGCGGTTCTGGTAATCCAGGTAGTAGGCGTGCTCCCATACATCGCACGTGAGGAGTGGTGTTTTCCCCTGGCGCATCGGGTTTTCTGCATTGCTTGTCTGCACGATCTCCAGGCTGCCGTCCGCATTTTTGACCAGCCACGACCAACCGGAGCCGAAAAGGGTTACCGAGGCATTGGTAAATTTCTCCTTGAACTTGTCGAAAGAGCCGAAGCCTTCTTCAATTGCCTGCATCAGCTCTCCGCCGGGTTCACCGCCACCTTCCGGAGAGAAGCCCTCCCAGTAAAAAGTGTGGTTCCATACCTGGGCGCCATTGTTGAAGATTCCGCCATCGGCCTTCTTGATGATGTCTTCCAGGTTGGCCTCTTCAAAAGGCGTGCCTGGGATGAGGTCGTTCAACTTCTTCACATAGGTCATGTGATGTTTCCCGTAATGATACTCGATGGTTTTCTTTGAGATGTGCGGCTCGAGTGCTTCCGGAGAATAAGGTAATTTTGGCAATACGTGTGTCATAATATCGGGTTTTAGTGAATGGTTAGGGCTAAGTTAAGGAAAAAATGGGGAGCAGGCAAGGGTGGGGTTAAGGTTGAAGGGGTAGATGGGTTTGAGGTTTGAAGTTTGAGGTTTGAGGTTGCCTGAGGAGCAATGCAGGCTCATGGGGTGGGTGGAGAGTTGTTTGGTTAAAGGGTTATAGGGTTAAGGGGTTAAAGAGTTATGGGGTTAAAGAGTTAAGGGGTTAAAGGGTTATAGGGTTAAGGGGTTGTGGGGTTAAATGGGTTTGAATTTTGCGGGTTGTGGTTAATCCGGGGTGCTGGAAATCAGTGTAGAAATACAAAAGCCCTCACAGTATGCTAGTGTGAGGGCTTTGGGCGTACCCGGGGCCGGGGTCGAACCGGCACGGTATTGCTACCATTGGTGTTTGAGACCAACGCGTCTACCAATTCCGCCACCCGGGCATGTTTCGGAGAAAAATCCTTACGTTGGGAGTGCAAAAGTAACCAATTCCAATATGATTCCCAAAAAAAATCCAAAATGGTCCGGTGCACCCAAGGCGTGTAGCCATATTATTTATACTTTTGTTATATCATTACTGGCGTTTTGCATGTCCGGAATTACCTGCAGGATCATGCGGCGCACCATGTTTCACCACCTTCAAAAAACCTGCTGTCCATGGCCTCTGTAGTCAAAATTTTCTCTGGTTCCGCCTCCCGCACCCTCGCAGAAAAAATTGCTGAAAGCTATGGCAAGCCGCTGGGAAAGGAATTGATCCAGCACTTTGCCGATGGGGAGTTTCAGCCCTCCTACGAAGAGACATTGCGTGGCAACGACGTGTTTGTCATTCAGAGCACGATGCCCCCTTCCGACAACCTGATGGAGCTGCTCCTGATGATCGATGCGGCCCGGCGTGCGTCGGCCAAGCAGGTGGTTGCCGTGATCCCCTACTTCGGGTTCGCCCGCCAGGACCGCAAGGATAAGCCTCGGGTGTCCATTGGCGCGAAGTTGATCGCCAACCTGTTGATGGCGGCTGGCGTGAACCGGATCATCACGATGGACCTGCATGCGGATCAGATCCAGGGCTTTTTTGATGTGCCCGTGGACCATATGTATGCGTCTGCCATTTTTGTCCCTTACCTTAAGGAGCTGAACTTACCTAACCTGGTAATGGCTTCGCCCGACACCGGTGGTACCCGGCGCGCGGGAGCCTATGCCAAGTTCCTGAATTCAGAACTCGTTATCTGCTACAAGCAGCGAAAAAAGGCCAATGAGGTGGAAAAAATGACCCTGATCGGGGATGTGAAAGGCAAGGACGTGGTGTTGGTCGACGACATCATCGACACGGCCGGGTCCATCACGCGGGCTGGCAAGATGATCATGGACAAAGGGGCCAACAGCGTCCGGGCAATGTGTACGCACCCGGTTTTCAGTGGCAAGGCCTATGAGCGGATCGAAACTAGTGTGTTTGAGGAAGTCATCGTGGCGGATACCATCCCGATGAAAAAAGATTGTCCGAAAGTCAGTGTGCTGACCACTTCCAAGCTGTTCGCCGATGTCATCCAGCGCGTACACAACTACGAGTCCATCAGCACCCATTTTGAATTCTCCACCATAGTGTAGCAATGCGTGTTTTCATTGGCCACGCGGCATGATATGGCTGCGTCTTCCATCCGAAACCCTTCATTGGCACACTGGCACATTAACCCATTAGCACATTAACCCATTAACCCATTAACCCCCGTTCCGTTTGTTATACTGGTTCATGGTTCGCTGTACGCCCTGCAGCCCGAAACTGATGACCATTTCGGCGGCGGTTTTGATTTTGGGGTTGATGACCTGCATTTCTTCTTCGGTCCATTTGCCCAGGACGTATTGTGACTGAAACCCGGTGGGGTAATCCGCGCCGATGCCGAAACGCAAGCGTGCGAACTGGTTGTTGCCCAACACATTGATGATGTCCGTCAGGCCATTGTGCCCTCCCGGTCCACCTTTTGCCCGCATGCGCAACATACCCAGGGGCAGGGCCACATCGTCTGCGACGACAAGCAGGTTTTCCAGTGGGACCTTCTCCTTATTCAGCCAATACAAGACCGGCCTGCCGCTGCGGTTCATATAGGTTGATGGCTTGAGCATCTGAAAAATCCGGCCTTTCTTGCGGAAAGAAGCGACATCCCCGTAACGGCCCGGGGCAAAGGCCACTTCTTCGGCTTCAGCCAGCTTGTCCACCACCATGAATCCAATGTTGTGGCGGGTCATTGCATATTCTGGTCCGATGTTGCCGAGCCCGGCGATCAGGTATTTCATGGTTACAAATGTCGAAATGTCAAAATGTCGCAATGCATGGTTGTTAGTGTGCAATGTTGGTTTGTAAGTTTGAGGTTTGAGGTTTGAAGTTTGATGTTACCCGAGGCAACCCCAAACTTCAAACCTCAAACCTCAAACAGTTGCAACACAACTCCTAAACTTTTGCTAAGAACATAAGCTCCTCAACAACTAGATAACAAAATATAAACACATTAAAAATGGCATAAAGCCCTTGTTGGGACCTTATGCCATGATGCATATGCGATCAGATGTGTCGTGACCGG
>PUPG01000101.1 GCA_003553005.1 Bacteroidales bacterium | reverse complement strand
TCCAGTCTTCGATCTCTGTGCGTTCCACTTTGCCCAGGTGGTGTCTCGAGCTGGGCTCAATCTTTCCGGATGCGACGCCTTTGAAGTGCCCGGATTTGTTCACCATCAGTCCAAAATACATCGTGTAAGCGGTGTGGTTCACCACATAAAAGTCCATCGCTCCCGCCAGCACCTGGTCCTGGTTGCGTGGCACCATGGCCAGGAAAACGGCCTCGGGGATGTCGACCGCCTGGTGCGTCAGCATTTTCAACCGGCTTTGTTTGCTGGTGTCGGGCTGTGGCTCATCGCGCCTTGCTGGTGTTTCATCGTAGCCCGTTTTGATCAGGTCACCCACGGCATAGGGGATCTCAAATCCATCTTCAATGGATACGTGGACAATCTCTTCATCCACTACCCGGCTGACAATACCGCCGCCCTTCTCATTTAAAAACAATACCTTATCACCTTCTTTGAACTTCATGTCTCCTCCCTTATTTCTTTATGATAACGCCAAAAGCCGCACATTATTTACAGCCCATCAATCTTTGTGCAAAAATAAAACAAATCAGGCATATGTATTTCATATTTCAGGCGTTATGTATGGAACTGCCGACTGTGAATAAAAGTTATTAATTTTGAGGCCTGTACGGCACCGTTTCTACCCGCCTATTCTACTAACCATCAACGCACCTATGGCATGCAGGGCAAATTCGTAAAAAACCTGGTCTTGCTGTTGATCCTGAACCTGCTGATCAAGCCTTTCTGGATCCTGGGCATTGACCGAACCGTGCAGAATACCGTAGGTGCCGAAGAGTATGGCTTTTATTTTGCCGTATTTAACTTTTCCTTCCTGTTCAACATTTTGCTCGACCTGGGCATTACCAATTTCAACAACAAGAGCATTGCGCAAAACAGGCAGCTCCTGACCAAGTATCTGTCCAATATATTGGTGCTCAAATTGCTGCTTTTTGGCCTTTATCTCCTGCTTACCTTTTCCTTTGCATTTGTCATTGATTACAGTCCGGAACAAATCAAACTGCTTGTTTTTCTGGCGGTTAATCAGTTCCTGCTGAGCTTCATCCTGTACCTTCGCTCCAATTTAGGCGGCTTGCACCTGTTTCGCACGGATGCCATGATCTCGGTACTCGACCGCATTTTGATGATCCTGATTTGCAGCCTGCTCTTATGGGGCAATGTCGTGGATGAATTCCGGATACAGTATTTCGTGTATGCCCAAACGGCGGGTTATGGGATTACGGTAATGATCACCTTCCTGCTCGTGGTGCAGCACGCCAGGAAAAAATGGCTGCGACTGAACTGGAATTTTCCCTTTTTGCTGGCCATTGCCAGGAAAAGCTTCCCTTTTGCGGTATTGGTATTGTTGATGACGTTTTATAACCGCATCGACAGCGTGATGCTGGAAAGGTTGCTCGGTGATGACGGGGCACGGTACAGCGGGATATATGCATCGGCTTATCGCCTGCTGGATGCAGCCAACATGATCGCCTACCTGTTTGCCGTACTGTTGCTCCCCATCTTTGCGCGGATGATCAAACAAAAGCAGTCGCTTGAGGAGTTGGCAAAACTGGCTTTCACCCTGATCATCACCCCTGCCATCATGGTGGCTGTCGCCGCATTTTTTTACAAGACGGAGCTGATGCAAATGCTTTATCCCATTCACGCCGGGGAGTCACAAGCGTTTTTTGCGCACCGGATCGAAGAATCTTCGCGAGTCTTTGGCTTGCTGATGGCCTGTTTTATGGTCATATCCACCACCTATATTTTTGGCACCTTGTTAACGGCCAACGGCAGTTTGATGAAACTAAACCTCATCGCTTTTTCGGGGATGCTGCTTAACATCCTGCTTAACTTCTTGCTGATTCCCATCCTGTTTTCCACAGGGTCGGCGATAGCCAGCTTGTTTACGCAATCGTTGGTGGCGATTACGCAAGTCGTTATCGTGAAGAGGATGTTTGGATTTCGGGTAAACCATGTGCTTTTGGGAAAATTATTTGTATTTTCTGCCGGTCTGATTCTGCTGGGCTTGCTTTCGCGGCAGCTTCCCCTGCCGTGGCTGCACAGCCTGGTCGCCTTTGGCGTGGCAGGCATCGGGCTGGCTTTGCTGATCCGATTGATCAGCCTGAGGCAGATCTATGCATTGATCCGTTATGGCGGCGACTGATCGTTCAGGGGATTGGCGGGTTGATGCTGCAGCGGTTGCAGATTTTTTTGCGTAACTTTGGCGCCATTTTGTCAATAAGCGCCATTCCTTTTCGTTATCTAACAGATTGTTCAACTTATAAGCTATATCATGGATCGAGACAACAATGCATTTGATTCAACCAATGTGTTTGTGTTCATCATTCGCTGGTGGAAGCACCTGTTCATCATTTGTGCCGTGGCGGCCATCGGCTCGGCTATTTTCAGCGGGCCGCGCTTTATTACCCCCAAGTTCCAATCCTCAGTAACCATGTTTCCGGCTACCGGTGGGAGCGTATCGCAGTCGGTGCTGGCTGGTGCCGCTGCCCGCCAGGATTTTCTTGATTACGGGGAGGTAGAGGATGCCGAACGGCTGCTCCAGGTGCTGGAGTCCGGCAACATCCGCGACCGCATCATCGAGCGTTTCAACCTGCTTCAGCATTATGACATTCCGGAAGATGCGCGCTACAAATACACCGAGCTGATGGACGAATACCGCAGCAACATCAACTTCCGGCGCACGCAGTATGGGGCGGTGGAGATCAGTGTGCGCGACAAGGATCCGTCCATGGCTGCCGACATTGCCAACGAGCTGGCGGCCCTGGTGGATACCGTGCAAAACGAACTTCGTTATGAACGGGCCCAGCTGGCCTACGATGTGGCCAGCCGTCAGCTGAACCGCCTGCACGAACAGGTACAGGAAGCCGAGGATACCTTGCGTCAGGTGATGCACCTTGGTGTGTTTGAGCTGGAGGGACAATCTTCGATGCTCACCCGCCAGCTGGCCAAGGACATCTCTGCCGGCCACCAGGAGGGAGTGGACAAACTGGAAGACCGGCTTGCCCTGCTTGGTGATCATGGTGGAACCTACATATTCAATAACGCTTACCTGGTCAATGTGAGTGAGCACCTGATCATGATTCAGCGGCGATACCAGGAAGCCAAATCCGACCTCGAAAGCTTTGTGCCCTTCAAATTCATCCTGGATGAAGCCTTCGAAGCTGAACGCAAGGTCTTTCCCATACGCTGGCTCATTGTCTTCATCTCCACCTTTGCAGCCGGTTTCATGGGCGTGATGATCATCGCGGTATACGAGAACCTCGTACGCAAGGGCATCATCCAACCCAAAAAGACAAAACCCGCGAAGTCCTGAGTCCAGTGATACAGGGAAACAAGCTGATATGGTTCTATGCAGGCAGCCTGCTGTTTGCGGTGGTCAATATATTTTTGATCCTGCATGAGGTGTACCTGCTCACTGCCCTGCCTTTTGCCCTGGG
>PUPG01000224.1 GCA_003553005.1 Bacteroidales bacterium | reverse complement strand
ACCGCATCGACAGGCCGGTCAGCGGCGCCGTCATCTTTGCCCGCACGTCCAAGGCCCTCACGAGGATGAACGCCTTGCTGCGGGACAAGCAGCTGCAGAAGTCCTACCTCGCCGTGGTCCGGCAAAAACCCACCCAAAAGGCCGGAAAGCTCGTGCATCATCTCAGAAAGAACGAAAAGCAGAACAAGTCGTATCCTGTCCCTGCCGGCACGGCTGGATCCAGGGAAGCCGCTTTGCTTTATCGCCTGGTGGCCAGCAGCGACCGATATCACTTGCTGGATGTGGAATTGCTCACCGGCAGGCATCATCAGATCCGGGCGCAGCTTGCGGCCCTGGGGTGTCCGATCAAAGGTGATGTCAAGTACGGCGATGACCGGCCCAACAAGGATGCCAGCATCCATCTCCATGCCCGGTCGGTAGCCTTCATACACCCCGTAAGAAAAGAAGAGGTGAAGGTGGTTGCGCCCTTCCCCCGGGGAGATGTCCTATGGGACCATTTTTCCACCACAGAAGACATTTAGCAGATGAAGCCTTCATGCCCATGCCGCAGTCTCCTTTTCCTGTTCATCTGGCTGTTTTTGTTTGCGGATGGGGTCTTCGGACAATACTACATCCGCGGGCAGGATCCGGCCGGCATCGACTGGAAGCAGATTGACACACCGCACTTCCAAGTGATCTTTCCATCGGACTATGTGGATCAGGCAGCTTATGTGGCCGACATCCTGGAGTTTGTCTATGAGCCGGCAGCTGCTTCGCTGGGGCATCGTCCACGCCGGGTGCCGGTCATTTTGCACAACCGGACGGTCGTGCCCAACGGTTTTGTGAGCTGGGCGCCTTCCCGAATAGAAATGTTTTCCAATCCACCACCTGACAATGACCCGCATGGATGGCTCGAACGGCTTGCCGTGCACGAATTCCGGCATGTGGTGCAGGTCGACAAGCTGAACCAGGAGTTTACCGGCATTTTGTCCAGCGTTTTTGGCGAACACGCCACCGGCCTGGCCCTGGGCGTGTTTGTGCCACAGTGGTTCCTGGAAGGGGATGCCGTGGCTGCAGAGACGGCCTTTACCCATGGCGGACGTGGTCGCCTGCCGGCATTTGAACGCGGGTTGCGGGCGCAGGTGCTCGAAAAGGAGATCTATTCCTACGACAAAGCCAGCCTGGGTTCTTATCAACACCATGTACCCAACCACTATGAGTTGGGCTATCAGCTGACGGCCGCAGCCAGGGCGCATTACGGCAAGTCCATCTGGGAGGACGTGCTGGACCATGTCACCCGCCGACCGCACACCATCCTGCCGTTTTCTTTGGGGTTGCGGGAGCACGCTGGTGTCTCGGTCAGGGCGCATTACGACTCCACTTTTTCGATGCTCCGGTCCGCCTGGCAGCACCAGGAGGCGCAGCATACCTATACATCCTTTCAAACAGTAAACCGGGAAAAAAAGATCCATACCCATTCCCGGCCGGTGGCTTTCCTGGATGACGCCAGCCTGCTGGTACTGAAAAGCGGCCTGGAGGATATCCCGCAGGTGATCCGGCTAGCCGAAGATGGGAGCGAAGAGGTGCTGTTTACACCCGGACCGCAGCACGCCGGCCTGTTTTCGATGGGTGATTCCCTGCTGGCGTGGACAGAGGTCCGGCAGGATCCCCGCTGGACGCATCGCAGCTGGTCTGAGGTGCATATCTGGCACAAAGGGGAGCAGCAGGTCAGGCGGATCACCGGGCGCACCCGCTATTTTGCAGCGGCCGTTTCGCCCTGCGACACCCGGATTGCCGTGGCCCGGGTGAGTGCGGATAACGCCTATGCCCTCAAGGTGATCGATGCGCGCAGCGGCAGGGAGCTGTTTCGGATCAGCGATCCGGACAACGCCTACTTGATGCAGCCGCAGTGGCATCCCGGGAAAAATGAACTGGTGGCCATTGCCCAGGATGAACGGGGCAAGCGCATCATCTCCGTCAGCATCGATGACCAGGAAATCCATACCCTGTTTGATGCCGGTCACAACGATATTTCCAGGCCCAGGTACCTGGATGCCGAAACCGTGGTGTTTCATGGCACCTTTTCAGGCATTGACAACATTTATGCCCTGAATCTGCTTCGCGGGGAGGTGGAAAAGCTCATTTCGGCGCGCTTTGGTGCGTATGACCTCCTGCGGCACCAGGAAACGGGGCGTTATGTGTGGTCGGACTATACCGCCATGGGATTCCAGGCTGCGCTGCGGGAGGGTTGGCCGCGGCAGACCACGTCCCTGGACAGTCTAGAGAACCACGCGGTGAATTTATACCGCGATGTGGCGGCGCAGGAAGCGGACGTAGTGGTAAGTGCGTCGAACATTCCCCGCCAGGACCACCAGGTGCTGGACTATAGCAAGTTCCGTAACCTGTTTCGCTTTCATAGCTGGGGTCCGTTTACCATTGATGTCGACGGACAGGAAGTCAATCCGGGCGTGTCGGTGTTTTCACAAAATGACCTGAGCACCTCGGTTTTTGCTGCGGGTTACGAATACGATATCGGGGAGCGGTTGGGGAAATATTACCTGGATTACAGTTACCAGGGGTGGTATCCCAAGCTTGACATCCGGGTGGAGAGTGGCTTGCGCCGTTCCTATTACCTGGACCAGAGTGCGGAGACCGACCTGATCCCCTTTCTGTTCAGGGAGCGTTCGGTGAAAGCGGGCTTGCGACTGCCGCTGAGGTTTCGGAGGGGCGCCTTCCTGTATGGGGTGACGCCATCGGCAGCCTTCCGTTTCATTGGTGCACGTCCGGACGACGATTCGCCCGACTTTTTCAAGGGCAACGACATCTATCCTTTTGAATACCGGTTAACTGCCTACTGGCAGAGGCGCACGGTGCCGCGCGACCTGCGGCCGCGCTGGGGGCAGCAGGTGGACCTGCAATACCGGCATACGCCAATCCAGGGCGGCGACATGGGTGCGGTATGGTCGGGGCGGGTTACCGGCTTTTTCCCCGGGTTGTTCAGGCACCACGGACTCCGCCTGTCTGCCGCGTGGCAGGAACACGACCGGGGCGCAAGCAAGGAGTTTACCGTAAATTACCGCTTCCCCAACCTGATCAACTACCCCAGGGGGTACAGCGGCCGGCCTGATGAGCGATTGTGGGTGCTTTCTGCCGATTACGCCCTCCCGGTGGCCTACCCGGAGTGGACCATCCCGTATGCATTTTATGTAAAGCGGTTTTACCTGAACCTGTTTGGCGACTACGCAGAGTCCAGGCGGCCAGCCCTGACGGATGCCGGAGAGGAATACCTCCGGGATGTTCGCATGTACTCTTTGGGGACCGACCTGGTCGCCAACATGCACGTGCTCGGCATTTTTACCCCGGTGGAGCTGGGCTTGCGCACCGCCTGGATGCCCAAAGAGGCCGATGTGGCCTTCCGGTTGCTCATCTCTGTCAGCATTTGATCATAATTTAATCGGGCCGCGCAAAGGATTTACCCGGGATTT
>PUPG01000169.1 GCA_003553005.1 Bacteroidales bacterium | reverse complement strand
GCGAATGACCTGCTGCAAGCCCTGATCAGGGAAGCCCGCCTGGCTGCATTTAAAGAGTTGACACCAAGCATGAACGATATTTTCATTAAAAAGGTTACCGGGCACTTTCCCGCAGAGTCCAATGCCGGCAAATAACAAAGACACGCATGGGAAAAACCGCCACCATAATCAAACGTGAGTTCCTGAGCAGGGTCAGGAAGAAATCCTTCGTGGTGATGACCATCCTGGGCCCGCTTCTCATGGCCGCCATCGTGATCGTCCCCGTCCTGGTTGCGCAACTATCCGACAGCGACTATGAGGTGGCCGTGGTGGACAACTCGGACTACTTCATTCACGCATTGGACGACAGGGACAACGTGCGCTTCACGCCCCTGGCCACCAATGTTGAACATGCGATTGAGCTGATGCACGACGACCGCTTCGACGCGGTATTGCACATTCCGGAGGCTGCCTTTGAATCTCCTTCTACGCTGCGGCTCTTCTCTGACAAATCCGTTAACCTTAACGCCAAGCTGCTGATCGAAAACCTCCTCAAGCTGGAGTTCGAAAGCCTGAAGCTGGCACACGCCGGCATCGACGAAGAGGTGTTGCGAAACATAGAAACCCCCATTAACATCCAGGCCATCCGTATCCGCGACGATGGCGAACAGGTCACCGACTACCCGGAGATCAGCATGGGCCTGGGCTTTGTCAGCGGCCTGCTGATCTATATTTTCATCTTTCTTTTTGGCTCACAGGTTTTGCGGGGCGTGCTGGAAGAGAAAACAAGCCGCATCGTGGAAATCATCGTATCCTCTGTGCGGCCGTTTCAACTGATGATCGGCAAAGTTACCGGCGTGGGACTGGTCGGCCTTACACAGTTCCTGATCTGGGTATTTCTTACCTTCGCCATTGTGGGGGTGTTTCAGGTTGCCATGCCCGACATGTTTCAGTTCACGCCCGACGAAAGGGTTTTTGTCAGCAGTTCCCAGGTGCTGAGCATGGACGAGATGGAGCAGCAACGGGAGATGATCCAGCAGCACGACACCATGGCCGGGCAATTGCTGGAAGGCCTGTCGGCCATTAATTTCCCTGTGATGATCATCTCCTTTATTTTCTTTTTCCTGGGAGGATACTTATTGTATGCTGCGCTGTTTGCAGCCATCGGGTCTGCTGTGGATAATGAAGCTGACACCCAGCAATTTATGCTACCCGTGACCATTCCATTGCTCCTGGCCATCATCATGGCCCAGATGGTCATCAGCAACCCCTCCGGACCGGTTGCGGTCTGGCTGTCGATGATCCCGCTTACCTCGCCGGTGATCATGATGGTTCGCATTCCCTTTGGCGTCACCTGGATCGAGCTGATCGCCTCGGGAGTCCTGCTGATTTTGGGCTTCCTGGCCACCATCTGGTTGGCAGCCCGCATCTACAGAACCGGTATCCTGATGTACGGTAAAAAAGTCAATTACCGGGAACTATGGAAGTGGATCAGGCACGCCTGATGTGGGGGAATGAGAGCCGGGGGGTATTGAGAATGGAGTAAGAAGTAAAAAGTAAGAAGTAAGAAGCAGATTGAGGTTGAGTGTCTGTCTCGTGTCCTGAAACAGGTTTACACTTATTGTAAACAAAAATCAGGACGCGCCACCAGTAAATCCCGGTAGTAGCCGAAATACCCGGGTTACATATGAACCAGGCACTTGCGAGTTCGGCGAAGCCAAAAATAAACACCTAAACCATGGCAAAAATCCTTGTTGTAGACGACGAACGAAGCATCAGGAATACCCTGAAAGACATCCTGGAAAATGAAAACTTCGAGGTTGTCCTGGCCGAAGACGGGCTCGAAGCCCTCGATAAGCTCGAGCTGGGACCTTTTGATGTCATTTTGTGCGACATCAAAATGCCCCAGATGGATGGCATCGAGTTGCTTGACAAGATCAAGGAGCGGGAACCCGATGCCGTGGTGGTGATGATCTCGGGCCACGGCACCATTGACACCGCCGTGGAGGCCATCAAGAAAGGCGCTTTTGACTTCATCTCCAAGCCGCTTGACCTGAACCGCCTGCTGATCACCATCCGGAATGCCACCGACAAAACACAGCTGGTCACTGAAACGCGTGCCTTGAAGCGCAGGGTGAGCAAAACTTACGACATGATCGGTGAGTCGGAGCCCATCCAAGGCATCAAGCAAATGATCGAAAGGGTTGCTCCCACGGATGCACGGATTTTTATCACCGGACAAAGCGGATCTGGTAAGGAGCTGGTTGCCAGGTGGGTTCACGAGCTTAGCAACAGGGCCAAAGGACCTTTCATCGAAGTCAATTGTGCGGCCATTCCATCCGAGCTCATTGAAAGCGAGCTTTTCGGTCATGAGAAAGGCTCGTTTACCAGCGCAGTGAAACAAAAGAAAGGCAATTTTGAGTTGGCCAGCGGAGGTACCATTTTTCTTGATGAGATCGGGGACATGAGTCACGCCGCCCAGGCCAAAGTGTTGCGCACCCTCCAGGAAAACAAGATCACCAGGGTGGGTGGCGAAAAGGAGATCCCGGTGGATGTTCGGGTGGTGGCCGCCACCAACAAAAACATCCAGGAGGAGATCCGGCAGGGCAATTTCCGGGAAGACCTCTACCACCGGCTGAGCGTCATCCTGATCCACGTACCGAGCCTCAACGAACGGGCAGATGACATTCCCTTGCTGGCCGAACACTTCCTGGACGAAGTTTTGGTTGAGCAGAACATGCCCCCCAAATACTTTAGTGAAGAGGCGTTTGCGGCGCTAAAGCAGATCCGGTGGACGGGCAACGTGCGGGAGCTGCGCAATGTGGTCGAACGCCTGGCCATTCTCTGTGAAAAGGAGATCACCGCCGATGACGTGCATAAGTTTGCCCAACCTTTGGGAGGAGTAAGAAGTAGGCAGTAAGCAGCAGATTGAGGTTAAGGTTGAGGTTGAAGTTAAGCGTGTGGCATCCCCGGACTTTTAGACATTTAGACATTTCGTCTTTTTGTCCTTACCTGATCAACGGGGTCAGTGCCTCGGTTTCCCGGAAAAAGAGCACGGCATCATAGCGCAGGGGCACGATGGTTTGCACGTACTGGTGCCGGTCCTGTGCCGGATTGTACACCACACCTATGGCCCGGTTCCCGATTGGTTGCATGAACGGCTCGTGCGATCGGTCGTCATCATCAAAAAGCAGGGAGAAACGTGCAATCCCGGTCTGTTCAAAAACTCCTTCGATGCTGTTTGCCGGTGCTTCCGGCACATCCATCAGCTGTCTTTGCTGCCCCCAGCTTGCCCCGGCTTTTACGGTTCCTGTATAGGTAGCAAAGCCAATGAGAAAGACATGGTCAGGTCCGTGCTCCACCCTCGCCAGCTGACCGATGTTATCCTGGCCACGCTGTCCCATCTCGGTAAAGCGGGCATCGCCAATATGGGTGTTGTGTGCCCACACGATGCCCTGCGCATCGTCGCCGTAGAAATCCAGCAAGCGGT
>PUPG01000140.1 GCA_003553005.1 Bacteroidales bacterium | reverse complement strand
TTTGCTTCGCAGACATTGCAACACATTGAAGAAGAAGAAGGGATGAAACTATACGGGGTCAGGCTGCCTCACTTTCAGGGCGTCCTGTCTCATTTTACCCAACCGGAGCAGGTGTTTGCCGCCGAGATCAGCGACCGGCTGAAGGTGGTGGCGTGCATTGAGAAACCCAACATGGATGCCGGGGACAGCCCGATGCGTATAGAGTCAGATGCCACTTACCTCCAGCTCAGGGAGATTCTTGAGGCCAGGCCCGAAGATGCCGTAATGTTTTTCTGGGGACCGGAGGAGGATATCCCCACGGCCTTGGAAACCATAGAAGAGCGGTGCAGAATGGCTTTTGAAGGGGTGCCCAACGAAACGAGGAAGTCCTTTGCTGATGGCACCACGATGTTTGAGCGGGTGCTTCCCGGAGCCGACCGGATGTATCCCGACACCGACTCCCCGCCTATTCCCTTGCTTGATGAAGATATTGAACGACTGGGAAAAAACCTGCCCACACTGCACGTTCAGGCCTGTCAGATTCTGAGGAACTGGGGTGCTCCGGAAGACACCTATACGTACATCTTCAGAAACAACCTGTTCCCGCTGATTCAGCAAATGGTGGAAGAAGACGGGGAAGACCCGGTTTTCGCTGCCACCCTCTTTGGGCATCGGCTGAAGTTTGTCGAAGGGCAGTACAGGAAGGCCTCCGGATTCCGGTACGAAATGGTTGCCAACATGTTGCGTGCACTCCGGGAGAGAGGCATCCCCGGAGAAGTCATGCATTCCGCATTGCCAGTCCTTTGGCAATACGCGGAGAAGGATCCTGCTGTGGTGCTTGATCAAATCGGTTACTCCCCGTTGGAAAAAACGGAGGTGCTTGCCGTCCTGCCAGAGTTGAGGGAGACGTTTGCCCGCATCCGGCTGAACGGTAGCGGCGCGGCGGAAGCCGACTGGCTGATGGGGCAGCTCAGGCCCCGGGCGTTTGGCAATGTTCCGTTGAGCGAGCTTAAACGGGAGATCGAGGCACGATTGGGGAAGGAAGGAAGTAGGAAGTAGGAAGTAAGAAGTAGGAAGTAGGAAGTAGGAAGTAAGAAGTAGGAAGTAGGAAGTAGGAAGTAGGAAGTAGGAAGTAGGAAGTAAGAAGTAGAAGTAAGTGATAGTAAGAAGTAAAGTATGAATGAAGACCTTTTTCAGGGATACAAGGGGCCTGCGCTTGAGGCGTTGAAAAAATTCAACGTGCGTGTATGGGGCCAGGCAAAGATCAAAACCAATCGCGGCAATTTTGTGGGGACCGTCCTGCCGCGATCGGAGAACGATGATGATACACACATCGTGTTGAAGATTCCTACCGGGTATAATGTGGGCATCGATGTGCGCACCCTGCTCACCATGGAAGAGACCGGTTACAAAAAAGCCAACTATAAGATCCCGGAACAGGAGTTTCCTTATACGCAAGGCAAACCAAATGTGAAGCTGATCGGCACCGGTGGCACGATTGCCTCCCGCCTCGATTATCGCACCGGGGCCGTCATTCCCGCTTTTTCACCGGGAGAGCTCTATGGCGCCGTGCCGGAGCTGGCAGACATCTGCAACCTGACCACAGAGAAGGTTTTCGCCGTGTTCAGCGAAAACATGGGTCCTGAGCAGTATAAGCAACTCGCCGTGTCCATTGGCAAAGAGATTGAACAGGGCATTGATGGCATTGTGATCGGCCACGGCACCGATACCTTGCACCACACGGCTGCAGCACTTACCTACATGGTGCAAAACCCACCGGTTCCCATTGTGCTGGTTGGTTCACAGCGTTCTTCCGACCGCCCTTCTTCCGATGCAGCCCTCAACCTGATGCATGCCTGCTATGCAGCTGGCCATGGAGACATCGCCGAGGTGATGGTCTGCATGTTTGGCCCCACATCTGATGAATATGGACTGCTCCACAGGGGAACACGCGTGCGGAAGATGCATTCTTCCTATCGCAGCACCTTCCGCACACTGGGCGATATGCCCCTGGGTAAGGTCACCAGAAGCGCGGTGACCCCCATCAAGCAAAACTTTCGTCCGCGCCGGAATGACAAGCAGGTGACGATCAAACCCTTCTTCGAAGAGAAGGTGGCCATCCTGTACTATTACCCCAACATGCACCCGGACATGGTGGATTCGCTGGTTGACAATGGGTATAAGGGCATTGTGATCGCCGGCACGGGGCTGGGACATGTAAACAAGCCCTTGTATCCTGCCCTGGACCGTGCGAGCAAAAAGGGTGTGGCCATTTACATGACCGTCCAGACCTTATGGGGCTACGTGCAGATGTTCGTGTATGAAACCGGTCGAGAGATGATGGCATTGGGCGTGGTGCCTGCTGAAAACATGCTTCCCGAGGTGGCCTGGGTAAAGCTGGGATGGGCCCTTGGGCAAACCAGTGACCTGGATGAAGTCAAGGAAATCATGCTTACCCCCATGCGCGACGACATTACACCCAGGGAGCCCTATAACGGTTACCTCGTCTACCAGGGCGGGGTGCCGGAGGTGGAAGAATTCATCCGCAATTTCCGTAAATAAGGAGGTAAAAAAACTCCGGCCTGGTAGTGACCGGAGCGTGGTGAATTGTACCCGGAGCCGGGGTCGAACCGGCACGGCCGCAATGGCCACAGGATTTTAAGTCCTGAGTGTCTACCAATTCCACCATCCGGGCACATGATCTGGTGTTGGCAGATAAAAAAAAACCTCTTTTCAGAGGTGTTTTTTTTGAGCGGAAAACGGGACTCGAACCCGCGACCCCGACCTTGGCAAGGTCGTGCTCTACCAGCTGAGCTATTTCCGCGTGCTTTGCTTTTGCGATTGCAAATATACGTTTTTTTTAAAATGCCAAAACATTTTTTTCAGAAAGAAGAAAAAAATATCCGAGCACGCTGGCAGCAAAAGCCTTACCGGGCAACCAAAGTTTTTCTCCTCTTAAATGCTGTTAAAAACAAAGGTATTTTATTTTAATTGATTAAATTTGTGCGCCAAAAACAGTATTAACCTTAAGCAATGAATCGCAATGAAAAAACTGCTTAGCTTGTCGTTCCTCATTTTTCTGATACTGGGGAGCACATCCATAAGTGCCCAGGAAGAGGCAAAGTTCGGTCACATCAACACGAATGAATTGCTCCGGATGATGCCGGGCAGAGATCAGGCACAGGCCGACCTGGAAAGGTATGCCCAGGAGCTTGAAGAGACTTTTGCTGCCATGCAACAGGAGTTCCAGAATAAATACCAGGACTACATCGAAAACCAGGAAACCTATTCCCAACTGGTACGTCAGTCCAAAGAACGGGAGCTGCAAAGTCTGAACGAACGCATTATGGAGTTCCAGGAGTCAGCGCAACAGGATATCATGGAACAGGAAGAACGCCTGCTCAACCCCATTATCGAGAAAGCCCGTGAAGCCATCCAAAAGGTAGGCCGTGAACATGGCTACACCTATATTTTTGACACCAGTGGTGGTTCCATGGTATTCTGGGAAAACGGTG